>CAMZKI010000018.1 GCA_947311125.1 uncultured Chlorobiota bacterium | reverse complement strand
TATTATTTTTTAATATAAAACCTATTTAAAATGAAACGATTAAGCTTAATATCAATTTTAGTTTTTTTATCGTTAACCCTGTTTTCTCAAAATGACACTCCGCTGTTAACCATAGGGGATAATAAAATTACGAGTGACGAATTTTTGTATATATACAAAAAAAATAATGCCGATAATATAAATAAAGAATCCATTGACGAATATTTAAAGTTATTTACTGATTTTAAACTAAAGGTAGCTGAAGCTGAAAATCTTAAAATGGACACATCGGAGGCTTTCAAAAAAGAACTGAACGGATACAGAACGCAACTCGCAAAGCCTTACCTTACAGAGAATATAAAATGGAACGAGTTGATTAACGAAGCTAAAAAAAGAGAAGAAAAAGAACTGAAATTAGACATTATATTCATAAAACTTCCGAGAAATCCTTCTCCGGAAGACACTCTTAAAGCATACAATAAAGCATTAGACATAAGAAATCGTATATTAAACGGAGAAAGTTTCGACTCAGTTGCAATAAAAACATCTGACGACAGAGCCGTAAAAGATAATAAAGGACACCTTGCATATCTTAAACCCCTGAGAATCCCCTACAATATCCAAAATTTTGCTTTTAATACCGAAAAAAGCAAGCTCTCAATGCCCATAAAAACCGATTTCGGATATTATCTTATAAGACTTGCAGATATGCGACCGCAACAAGGTTTTGTAAAAGTTGCACATATTATGATCAGCTCAAACGACAATGAGCCGGATTCAATCAAAACAATCAAAAAAAACAGGATAGACAGTATATATTCGCGCCTGAAAGCCGGAGATAAGTTTGAAGACCTTGCAAAACTTTCAGACGATAAAGCTTCTGCAAAAAAAGGCGGAGAACTGCCTGAATTTACAACCGGAAGAATGGTTCCCGAATTTGAAAATGCCGCTTTTGCTTTACAAAAACCGGGAGAATACAGCAAACCCGTCAAAACAAGATTCGGCTGGCACATTATTAAATTAATTGAAAAACGCCCCCCTAACAGTATTGAAAAAGAAACAGACAAAATTGAAAAAGCCGTTAAAAACGATAAAGACCGAAAAGAAATTGTAAAAAAATATGTCATAAAAACCTTAAAAAAGACATACAATTTTAAAGAAATCAATTCACCTGAAATAATTATCAGCCTTTTGGATTCTTCAATCTTTGAAGGCAAATGGAAAATGCCGGTTACAAAACGCCCCGACAAAGAACTGTTTATTCTGAACAATAAAAAATATAACGACAGAGATTTTGCCCGCTACATCGAAAAAAAACAAAGTAAAAATAAAAGCCGGGACTTTAAATCTTTAGTAAAAAAATATTATGATGACTTTGTCTATCAGACACTTTCCGAAACAGAAATTAACAATTTAGAAAAAACAAAACCTGAGTTCGGTTATCTGCTTAAAGAATATCACGACGGAATACTGCTTTTTGACCTGATGAAAGAAAAAATATGGGATAAAGCTTCCGAAGACACCGTCGGGTTAAAAAAATTCTACGAAGCAAATTACGACTCGCTGTACAGTAAGCAAATAAGTTATGACATATCAGTTTTCAAATACAAAAAAGCAAAAGACGCCAAAAAAGCAATAAAACTGCTGACAAAAGACCGAAAAAAATATAATGACAGCATTTTAGTGAATAAAATCAGTAAAGGCGATACATTAAGATTTACCCTTACGGATGTCGGCGAATATTCAAAAGGAGAGAATATTTATGCAGATAAAATTTTCAGCCAAAAAAATCCTGACAGTAAAAAAGTATATAATTTCCCGAAAGATAAACTGATAATTGCCGTAAATGGTAAAAAAATATCAAAAGGTAAATCCTTTGAGGAAATAAGAGGTTTAGTAATATCCGACTACCAAAATTATCTGGAAAAAGAATGGCTCAAAGAACTAAGAAAAAAATACAAAGTCAAAATAAATAAAGAAGAGCTAAAAAAAATTAAAAATAATATCAGCAAAAAGAATTAACTTTTACCGAAAACGATGTAACTATTATGCAAAAAATCCGTTATACAATTTTCTTTTTTATACTGTTAATGTCATTTTCATGCAAAAAAAATGAAGAAAAAACAGAACTGGCGGATGTTTACGGTAAAAAACTATACCTTGAAGATATTCAAGACATTATACCCGGCAGTATAAGTAAAGAGGACAGCCTGATGATACTCAGAAACAAGGTAAATCTTTGGATAAGAAAACAAACTCTGCTAAACAGAGCAGAGTTAAACCTTAACGAAGAGCAAAAAGACATAGATTATATTGTAGAAGAGTACAAAGAGTCCCTTTTAATTGAAAAATATAAACAAGAATACATAAAGCAAAATTTAGATACGAATATAACCGAAGCAGAAATTGAAAAATATTACAATTATTATCCCGAAAGTTTTATATTAAATAACGATATTGTTAAAGCATATTACTTTAAATTTAAAACACAAACAAACACAACAGATTTTAAACGACATTTCTCATCTGAAGATACAAGTGCAATAACACAAATGATAGAATTTGCAAAAACCAACGCAGAAGATTATATTGATTTTACAGATAAATGGATTGACTTATCCGTAATATCAAACCTGCTTCCTGTATCTTTAAACAGTGCAGAAATAATTGTAAATAAAAACAAAAGAATTCAAACAAGAGATAAAAACTATGTATATTTCGTTCTGTTTATCGATTCTCGACTGAAAGGAGAAAAAATGCCGCTCGAATTTGCAAAAAATAAAATAAAAGTAATTCTGTTAAATAAACGAAAAACAAACCTTATCAATAATCTGGAAAGTAAAATATACAATAATGCCGTAAAAAACGGCAGAGTAAAAATTTATATAGAATAAAAATAATGATGAAAAAAATATTAATATTAACAATGTCCGTTGTATTTACAACTATGTCCGTCTTTGCCCAAGAAAATATAATAGATGAAATAGTCGGCATAGTAGGGCAAAAAATAATTTTAAAATCCGATGTTGAAACAACGGCTTTACAATACAAATCAAGAGGAGAAACTCACGGAGGAGAAAATAATCTTAAATGCTTTGCTTTCGAAGAACTTTTATACCGAGCTCTTCTGGTAAATCAGGCAAAAATTGACAGTATCGAAGTTTCGGATATGCAAGTTAATGCAGAACTTGAACGAAGAATGATGATGTTTGAAGAACAAATGGGAGGAAGAGAAGCTATGGAAAAATATTTCAACAAAGCATATTCCGAAATTGAAAATCATTTCAGAAGCATAATAAAAGACCAGTTGATTGCACAACAAATGGAATCTGAAGTTACCGGTAATATATCCGTAACGCCGCAAGAAGTAAAAAAATACTTTAAAAGTTTGCCCAAAGACAGTTTGCCGCTCATAGAATCAAAAATAGAGCTCGCACAAATAGTAATTTATCCGAAAATAAAAGACAGTCAAACAGAACAAATAAAAAAAACGCTGAAAGAATATAAAGACAGAGTCGAAAAAGGAGAAGACTTTGCTTTTCTGGCAAGCCTCTATTCCGATGACATTGCATCAGCACAAAAAGACGGAGACTTAGGTTGGATACGCAGAGGAGATTTAGTTCCGGAATTTGCGGCAGCAGCATTTGAATTAGACGAACCGGGAGAAATATCCGACATTGTAAAAACAGAATACGGATATCACATTATACAATTCTTAGGAAGAAAAGGAGAAAGAATTCACATTCGTCATATCCTCAAAATTCCCAAACCTCAAACTTCCGAAAAAATAAAAGCAAAAGCAAAACTTGACAGTATTGCCGAAAGCATCAGAAACGGTTCAATTACTTTTGAAGAAGCGGCACTACTTTATTCCGATGATGAAAATTCAAGCAAAAGCGGCGGCATAATAGTAAATCCTTACACCGGAACATCTGAATTTATCAGCAGCCAATTAGACCCGGCAACAAATTACATATTAAAACAAATGAAAACAGGTGAAATTTCCGAACCCTTCGAAAGCACAAGTATGAAAGGAAAACCGGAAATCAAAATAATAAAACTCATAAACAGGACTGAACCGCATATTGCCGACATAAACACCGATTATCAGCAAATAAGCGATTTGGCAAAACAACATAAAAAAACGGAAATAATAAGTAAATGGATTGAAAAAGTCCAAAAAACAACATATATAAAAATAAACGAAGGCTTTTTCAACTGTAATTTCAAATATAAAGGCTGGTTGTCTGCCGACTAAATATCTTTTAAGGCAAAAATCTGCCGAATTTAAAACTTAACAACCGCACAAATAAAAAAATGTCCGGATTAATACTCGTTCCCACCCCCGTCGGCAATCTAAAGGATATAACATTCAGAGCTGTCGAAATATTAAAAACCGCAGACCTGATACTTGCGGAGGATACACGCAAAACATCAATTTTACTGAAACATTACGAAATAAAAAACAAACTTTTACCCTATCATAAATTTAACGAGCACAAAACAACACAAAACATAATTGAAAAGCTGAAAACGGGCAAGACAATCGCTTTGGTTACCGATGCCGGAACACCCGGAATTTCAGACCCCGGATTCTTCATCGTAAGAGAATCTGTAAAAAACAACATTAAAATTGAAACCCTGCCCGGAGCTACAGCCTTTATCCCGGCTCTCATAAACTCGGGATTACCTTCGGAAAGGTTTTGCTTTGAAGGTTTCTTACCACAAAAAAAAGGCAGACAAAAACGGCTCGATGAACTAAAACTTGAAAAAAGAACTATGATTTTTTATGAATCGCCTTACCGTCTGCTGAAAACACTTTTACAATTTGCCGAAATATTCGGTAAAAACAGAAAAGCTGCCGTTTCAAGAGAACTGTCAAAAATTCACGAAGAAAATATAAGAGGAACACTGGACGAAATAATAAACCATTTTAAAAAACAAAACATTAAAGGCGAAATAGTTATAATAGTCAGCGGTTACGACAACAAAAGAAAAGCCGAATAATTCTTTATGTTTTTATCACAAAAAAACTTATATTTGCTTATCTCATACAGATAACAAACATATTGTGAAAATTAAACTTAAAATCCTCATATCTTTTTTGTCGTTTCTGATACTCACGACAATTTCTCTTATAATTCTTCACTTTTCCGGAATAATAAAATTTGAAACCGCTGCAAATTATCCTGCAATAATTATCATTGCATCCGTTTTGCTCATTTATGCAGTAATTTCCGGGCTTTTAATTGCCCAAAACATATCATCAGGGCTTAACAAACTGAAATTTTCCTTAAAAAACTTCTTTGCGGAAAAAAACATAACAGATAACTTACGGGAAAACATAAAAAGAGAAGACGATTTTAAAGAAATTTTCAAAGAAATTGCCGACCTGCGAAATACATATAAGCTATATACCGATTTTGCCCGAAACCTTCTCGCCGGCAATTACAAAACAGAAATAAAAATCAATTCGGAAAAACCTCTCGGCTCCGCATTAGAAGGAATAAAAGAAAATCTTCTAACTGCCGAAAAAAAAGAAACTTACAATATCAGGGAACTAAAAAGAAATAACTGGTATCAAAACGGAGTTACCGATTTTACCTTGCTGCTTCAACAAGATTATAAAAATACGCAAGAAATGTCATATCCCGTTATAAAAAAACTGGCAGAACATATCGGAGTCGAACAAGCAGGAATTTTTATTCTGAAAAAGAAAAAAGATAAAGAAATATTACACTTAGAAGCTGCATATGCATACGATAAAAAGAAACTTTTAGATACAGAAACAGAAATAGGTGAAAGCTTGGTAGGAAAATGTGCAAAACAGAAAAAAATGATACGAATTGACGACTTGCCGGAAGGCTATACCTATATAGGTTCCGGACTGGGCGAAGACACCCCGAAATCTCTCCTGCTTATGCCGCTTATATACGAAAAAAAATTACTCGGAGTTCTCGAAATTGCATCATTAAAGAAAATACCTGATTATAAAATCAATTTTCTGAATGTAATAGCAGAAAGAATAGCTGCAGAGATTTATAATATAAATACAAAAAAATTAACGGAAAAGCTCGCTGAAGACTACAAAAAACAATCCGAAGAACTTGCTGAAAAAGAAAAACAATCGGAAGAAAAAATATCACAACTCATAAAAGAAAAAAAAGAAATACTTAAAGAAAAACAAAATCTGAAAAATCAAATTGCTGAAATTGACGATAATATAGCAAGAATTCTCATCACACCGAACGGAAAAATTATAAACATAAACAAAGCTGCCGAAAAAATATACAAAATAAAACAAACCGACATTATCGGCAAATCTTTAGATATAATTACAAAAAATCAAACAAATTTTTCCGAAATTTTACAAAAGATATTAAAAAATCAAACAATCTCTCTGAAATATTCCCGTAATAATAAAGAAGAAATAACCGAAAAATATATCCCCGTTAAGTCCGAAAATGAAAAAATTGAGAAAATTCTTTTAATCAGCATATTAACCGAAATAAAATAAAGCCCGAACTATGAAGAAAATATTCGGAATATTACTGCTTTTATCTGCATTTTTTGCAAGCAATGCCGAAATCTGTAAAATTTACGGAAATGCAGGAACATATGCGGAAGAGACTCTTCGCCTATACACCTACTCCGATTATATAACAATGACAAAAAAAGTTATAGCCGAAAGCAAAGTCGACGAACAAGGATATTTTACATTCATTATCGAAACCGACGAAACATTTGAAGCATTTCTTGATTTAGACGTATTTATAGGATACATTATAGTCGAACCCGGCAAAGAACTTAAAATTGTTTTACCCAAAAAAACGATAAGACGCCGCGAAGACATTATGAACCCCTATTTTAAACCTTACGAATTTTATATCAGAATATTAAACGATGATAACACCGTTACGGCAGCAATGAAAAAATTTGATGCGTTATATGAATCTGCATTAAAAATAATTTTTAAAAACCCGAAACATATAAATCCCGGTCTTACAGAAAAACAAATTCAGGCAATTAACGACAGCACCTCATTCTGCAAAAATCAATTTTTTATCAACTACAAAAAATATAAATTCCTCGAACTCAAACAAAATGCAATTTACAAAAACAAAAAAGCCGTTGTCCGAAAAAACTTTAACGGAAAACCCGTCTTGTATAAAAATCCTGCTTATAACAAACTCTTAAAAGAAAACCTCGGAACCGTTCTGTTTGAAACATACGGAGATACACTTTTTAAACTTCTCGGAATGAGAGCAGGTTGGAATATGATGAGCAAAACACTGGCAAGCTCCGACTTGTGCAGCGATACCGAGTTCAGAGAATATTTTTTGTTCATAAATCTTTACAGAGAATTTTATAAAAACACGATATATAAGAGCAATATAATCAGCACTTTATATGCAGCTAAAAGATATATTAAAAACGAAAATACCTTAAAAGCAGTAAAAAACTTTTTAGACAACTCATCAAATCTTATGGCAGGAAATGCAAGTTTGGATTTCCGCCTGCCCGACAACGAAACCTATATGCACAGCTTATCAGACTACAGAGGAAAATTTGTATACCTCGGTTTCTTCTCCGTTGAAAGCTACACTTGTAAAAAAGACATTTTACTTCTCTCATCACTGGCTAAACAAAAAAAAGACCTGCTGAAAATAGTTCTTGTTTTTAAAGAAAATAATACCGAAAAAATCAAAAAATTCCTAAAAAACATTGACACAAAAGACATTACAATTTTGCACGATGACGGAGGGGGTAAAATTATTGACGAATACAACGTGTATGTTTATCCTACATATTTTTTAATAAACCCCGAAGGCAGGCTGTCCCTGATTTCAGCTCCCGGACCTGCAGAAAATTTTGAAGCCGCATATTTCAAAATAAAACAAGAGTGGAGAATTAAACAAATAAGAAAAAATAATAAAAATTAAATATATGAAAAAATTAAGTCTGTATCTTTTCATTACCGTAATTGCTCTTTCTTTAACGTCTTGCAGCGATACTTACAGAAACTTTCAGTCCGTAGAAGGTTTAAAATGGTTTGATAATGACGTTAAAACATTTAACGTAAACATTCCCGAAGACGGAAACTATGATTTATTTTTTGCAATGCGACACTCTACAGGATATCCGTTTACAACAATTAAAGTTGAAATAGAACAAACCACCCCGCAAAACAAAACATTTATAAAAAATGCAGAATTTCCCGTTACGGACGAAAACGGAAAATACTTAGGAAAAGTTGCCGGACAGTTGTGGGATATTGAACACAGCTTTGACGAAAACATTTTTCTGAAAAAAGGCAAATACATTTTTAAAATACGCCATACAATGAATAATAACCCCGTAATTTTAGTTATTGACATAGGCTTAATAGTAAGAAAACATAAAAACTGATTATCTCTAAACAATGCCCGCCTCCGACAGTCCTCAAAAGTAAAGTATTTCATTTACTGTAATACTTTTTTATCTTTGCACGCAAAGTCACAATATATGTTTGAATACATCACAGGCTCAATAACCGAAATAACACCAACCTACGTTATAATAGAAACGAACGGAGTAGGATATTTTATAAACATCTCACTGCAAACACATTCAAAACTAAACAATAAAAAAACTTTCAAAATTTACATTCACCAAATTATTCGTGAAGACACCAATGCTTTGTTCGGTTTTGCAGAGAAAGCAGAAAGAGAAATTTTCAAACTTCTTATTTCCGTTTCCGGAATAGGTGCAAATACAGCAAGAATTTTGCTGTCCTCACTTTCGGCAAACGAAGTTAAAAAAGCAATAAGAACCGATGATGCCGCAACCTTTCAAAGCATAAAAGGAATAGGAGCAAAAACAGCACAAAGAGTTATTATCGACCTGAAAGATAAAATAAATAAAGCAGAAACAGACGATGAAACCGCCGGTTCATTCACAAATAATTTACCCGACGAAGCACTTGCTGCATTAATAATGTTAGGGTTCCCGAAAATAAAAGCAGAAAAAGCAGTAAAGAAAGTTTATACGTCAAATCCCGAATTATCAGTTGAAGAAATTGTAAAAAATGCACTAAAAATATTATAATTTCGTTTCTCTGAATATAAATTGCCTATGATACAAAAGCTACTCTTAAAACCTTAAAACTCATTCAACGGTGAAGTCAACATTAATGCCTGTAATTAAAGGGGTTATAATAATTGTAAGTTTTTTTTCCGTAGTTTCTTTTTCATCATCACCCTATAAAGATTCAGGAAAAATAAAATCTATTCCCGGTATAAAGGATACACTCCCCGAGGATTCTCTTATTTTTCCGTTTGAAGATTATATTAACGACCCGCTTTCCGTCAGAAAAACTTCGCCCTTATTTCTCAAAAATCCGTCGGCAATAAAATCCTTTGTAAAATACGACCCTAAAACCGGAAAATTTGTTTTTTACGATAAAATCGGAAAATTTAACTACCGGAACCCTTATTATATGTCTTTCGATGACTTTATACAATACAGCAACAAAACCGACATTCACAAATACTGGATGGAACGCTCGGCTCTTGAAAACATAAAAGGAGAAAACAGTCTGGTTGACAGGCTTGTAAATAAAAACCTAATAGTTCCTATTCAAGGTTTTGACAAAATCTTCGGAAGCAATACAATCAATATAAAACCACAGGGAACGGCAGAACTTATATTCGGTCTCAAAATTAACAATAATGAAAATCCGGCACTTACAAAAGACCTGCAAAAAAGCGTTAATTTCGACTTTGATATGAATATAAAAATGGGGGTTGCAGGACAAATAGGAGACAAAATGCGTCTCGGCATAAATTTCGATACCGATGCAACTTTTGAGTTTGAAAACAATGCTAAATTAGCCTACGAAGGCAAAGAAGATGAAATAATTCAAAAAATAGAAGCCGGAAACGTTACAATGCCTCTCTCCGGCTCACTGATTACCGGAAGCCGCAGCTTATTCGGACTCAAAACAGAACTTAAATTCGGGAACCTCTACGTAACAAATGTTTTCTCACAACAAAAAGGAGAAAGTAAAACAATAGAAGTATCGGGCGGAGCCACAACAACTCCCTTTGAAATTACCGCAGACAATTATGATGCAAACAGACACTATTTCATCTCCCAATATTTCAGAGACAGATACAACGATGCTCTCAAAAACCTGCCTGTTATAGGCTCTAATATAAACATAAGAAGAATAGAAGTTTGGGTAACAAACAGAACCGGAAAATTCGATAATTCCAGAAATATTGTAGCTTTTACCGACTTAGGAGAAAACTCTCAACACATATACTCTGCCAATTTCACGACAACAGCACAACAAATACCGGACAACGGCACCAACAGCCTTTATTCGGAAATGATAAACCAAACAGGCTTAAGAGATATCTCCAACGTAAGCACAATTCTTTCAACATATCCTGATTTTGAAGCCGGTGACGATTACGAAAAAGTCCAAAATGCACGTATGCTCACATCTTCAGAATATACCTTTAACCCTACTCTCGGATATATTTCTTTAAATTCTGCACTCAACAATGATGAGGTGCTTGCCGTTGCTTTTGAATACGAAAACACTTCTGACGGTAAAACATATCGCGTAGGCGAATTTTCAAATGAAGAACCTGCTGCACCCGATGCTTTATTCCTCAAACTTTTAAAACCGACCATCCTTTCCGTCGAAAATCCGACGTGGGACTTAATGATGAAAAATGTCTACTCCGTAAATGCATATCAAGTCAGCAGCCAAGACTTCAAACTTGACATAATGTACCGAAACGACAAAACCGGCTCATCAATAAATTATTTACCGGCAGGAGAAATTCAGGGACAAATATTACTGCAGGTTATGGGGCTTGATAATCTTAACAAAAACAATGAGCCCGGAGCAGACGGATATTTTGATTTCATAGATAAAGTAACCATAAATGCTTCTAACGGAAAAATATTTTTCCCTGTAACAGAACCTTTCGGAAACTATCTTAAAGAAAAAATAACAGGAGGCAGCACCGACCCTGAAATTAACAGAATTGCAGAGCAATACGCATTTACGGAGCTATACAACGAAACACAAAATCAGGCAATACAAAGAGCCGAAAAAAATAAGTTTTTTTTAAAAGGAGAATATCGCTCAGGGGGCGGTTCTGAAATAAACCTCAACGCAATGAACATTCCCGAAGGTTCGGTTACCGTAACCGCAGGAGGTGCCGTACTTGTTGAAAATCAAGACTACACCGTCGACTACAACCTCGGAAGAGTTACAATAATAAATCAAAGTTTGCTGGAATCAGGTACTCCTATAAAAATATCACTTGAAAGCAACTCAATGTTTGCAATAGGAACAAAATCAATGATAGGAACCCATTTCGACTACAGACTTTCAGACAATTTTAATATCGGAGCAACCGTTATGCACTTGCACCAAAAACCGCTTACGAGCAAGGTTAACATAGGCGATATTCCCGTTTCAAACACTATCTGGGGAGCAGATATAAATTTCAATCAAGAAGTTCCGTTTTTAACAAACTTTGTCGATAAATTTATTCCTTTCGTAAAAACAAAAGCAAAATCCAACATAGACTTTTCGGGAGAATTTGCTCAACTTATACCCGGGCATCCTAAAATACTCGGAGACGAAGGTTTCGCTAATATTGACGATTTTGAAGGTGCAAAAGTAACAATAGACTTAAAATCACCTTCTCGATGGAAAATATCAAGCACGCCTCAAGGTCAGCCCGATTTATTTCCGGAAGCTCAATTTTCAAACGATTTAAGATACGGATATAACAGAGCAAAATTAGCATGGTACAATGTAAACAGAGACTTTTTAACCGGAGCGGGATCTTTAAGCTATCTTACAAACGATGACTTGTCCGACCACAGAGTCAGAGAAATTCCGGAACAGGAAATTTTCCCGAACAGAGACCCGCAAAACGATATTCCGCAATTTTTATATGTACTTAATTTAGCATATTACCCGGAAGAAAAAGGACCATATAACTTTGACACACCATCCGGCGAACCCGGAATCTCATCCGGAATTAACCAAGACGGAAAACTCCTAAACCCGCAAACGCGTTGGGCAGGAATATCTCAATCTTTAACGACAAATGATTTTGAGGAAGCAAATATTGAATTTATAGAGTTCTGGATGCTCGACCCGTTCATTTACGACCCGGATCACAGCGGCGGCGATATATATTTTAACCTCGGGAGTATTTCCGAAGATATTTTAAGAGACTCTCGACAAGCATTTGAAAACGGTATGCCTACAACTTCAAATGTTATAAACGTTGATACAACAGTATGGGGAAGAGTTCCTGTTTTGCCCCGTATTACAGACGCTTTTGCCACAGAACCTGCAGATGCAAGACAATATCAGGATGTAGGACTGGACGGACTCTCTGACGAAGACGAAAATTCTTTCTTTGCAGACTACCTGCAAAGCATTGCCGACAACTACGGAACAGGCTCAAAGGCATATCAGGACGCACTGAACGACCCCTCTAACGATGACTATCTCTTTTTCAGAGACCCATCCTACGACGAACAACAAACAGGAATATTAGACAGATACAAAAAATACAATAACCAGGAAGGAAACTCTTTTTCAACAGGCGATTTAGTAACCGCAACAGAATTGAGACCCGATATGGAAGACATAAATCGCGACTATACCTTAACCGAAAATGAAGCATATTTTCAATATCGCGTGCATCTGACACCTTCCGATATGCAAATAGGAGAAAACTATATTACCGATATTAAAGAAGCCACTGTAAGATTAAGAAACGAAAATGAAGAAACGGTAAGATGGTATCACTTCAAAATCCCACTTGACAGTTATCAGAAAAGGGTCGGTCAAATAGCAGATTTTAAATCAATTCGTTTTATACGTTTATTTATGAAAGACTGGGAGCAAGAGATTGTTTTACGCTTTGCTCAACTTGACTTAGTCAGAGGCGATTGGCGAAAATACAGATTATCTATGCTCGAAGGAACCGAGGGAGCAGGAACTCCGGAATATACAGATGCATCTCTTGACGTAAACACTGTTAACGTAGAAGAAAACTCTTCAAGACAACCCGTTAATTACATACTCCCTCCGGGAGTTACAAGAGAAATATCCCCCGGTAATCCTTATCTGCAACAACTTAATGAGCAAGCAATTTCTCTTAAAGTATATAATCTCAGCGACGGAGATGCAAGAGCAGCTTACAAAAATGCAAGCCTTGATGTCAGACAATATAAAAAACTTCAAATGTTTATACACGCCGAAGCAATTGAAGGAGAAGTGCTTAACGACGACGACCTTTGTGCTTTCATAAGACTTGGTTCTGATTATAAAGAAAACTATTACGAATACGAAATACCCTTAAAACTTACCGAGCCGGGTTATTATGACGGAACACTCGGAAGCCCCGACCGCGAACTTGTCTGGCGTCCGGAAAATATGCTTGACGTGGATTTTGAGATTTTTCAGGCATTAAAACAAGAACGAAACAGAAAAATACATGACGGCATATCAATAAACTTATCCTCCGAGTACTCAAAATACACAGATGAAACAGGACGAAGAGTAAGTATTACCGGAAACCCTAACCTGAGTAATATCAGAACAATTATGATAGGTATCAGAAACCGCAAAAAAGAAAACAACATATTACCTGACGACGGCTTACCGAAATCAATAGAAGTATGGATGAATGAACTGAGACTTGCAGGTTTTAATGAGCAAGGAGGCTGGGCTGCCAGAGGTCGTCTGCAGGCAAATCTTGCTGACTTTTCCACGATTGCTCTTTCCGGAGAATACAGCACTCCCGGTTTCGGCGGCATTGAAGAAACTGTAGACCAAAGACAACAATCTACCGATTTTAATTATGACTTCTCCGCAAGCACCGAATTGGGAAAATTTTTTCCGAAAAAATACGGAATACGCATACCCCTGTATTTCGGATATTCAGAATACAGAAGCAATCCTGAATACGACCCTCTGAATCCCGACATAAAAATGACGGCAACATTAAGCAATCTTACTCAAAAAGAAAAAAATGAATTCTTGAAAATAAGCCAAGATTACGTTAAGAGAAAATCTGTAAATCTCACAAATATCAGAATATCAGGAAACCGAGAAAAAAAATCAAAAAATCAAAATTCGGAAAAAAACAACAAAATCAGACCGGGCTCTAAAAACAATACGGGAAGACGTAACACCCCCGCTTGGGCAATATCTAACTGGACAGCAAGCTACGGCTACAACGAACTTTTTTCAAGAAACATAAATACCGAGCACAACCTCCTGAAAATACATACAGGAGCTTTGGCATACAATTATAATATAACACCTAAAAACATAAAACCTTTTTCAAAAGTTAAGTTATTCAGAAAAAAAGCATTCAGAATAATTAAAGATTTTAACTTTTACTACGCACCCTCAATGGTTGCTTTCAGAACTGACATAAGAAAATCATACAATGAAGTTTTATTTCGTAATATTGACAATGCCGATGTTCTCATTGATGAAACTTTCGACAAGCAATTTACATGGAACAGAACTTACGATATTAAATATAATCTTTCAAGAAACTTAAAATTTACATACAGTGCCAATAACCAGGCATGGGTGGGCGAACCGGAAGGAAAAATAGACAAAACCGATGAGCAAAAATGGAGCGATTATAAAAACAGCGTTGTTGACAGTTTAAGAAATTTCGGCAGAACAACAGACTTTCATCAGAAGTTAAACGGAACGTGGAATATTCCGATAAACCAACTCCCGCTGCTTGACTGGGTAAACGCAAACGTAAGATACGATGCCGAT
This sequence comes from uncultured Chlorobiota bacterium, assembly GCA_947311125.1. GTDB lineage: Bacteria > Bacteroidota > Bacteroidia > Bacteroidales > JAADGE01 > JAADGE01. The sequence goes on along the minus strand of CAMZKI010000018.1, from coordinate 15,429 downwards.
TATTTTTGGACATTAGGACCCAGAACTCAAGACTCAACGATAAATCTCGGAAATACAATCAGGAATAATCAAAGAATACAATTTTCAACACAAGCAAACTTCAGCAGAATATACAGGAAAATTAAATTTCTGAAAAACGTTGACAATAAATTTAAAGGAGGCAAAAAAAAGGCAAAAAAGAAATTTAAAAACGTTAAATTCTCAAAAAATAACGTAACACTTAAAAAGAACAAGCCCAGAAGCATTATCCACAACCTGAAAACAGAAAACGTAAAACTCACGGCAAAGGACCAAAACAATAAAGAAATAAAAGGCAGAACTGAAATTGTTAACGAAAATAAAGTCAAATTTTATCCCGAAGAATCAGCAAAAAAAGTAACGATAGAGGTAACCGGAAAAAAAGAAGTAAAAGAAAACTTTCTCAGAGTTTTATCCGATTACACACTTTACGCTTTAATGTCAGTAAGAAATATTTCTTTAACCTACTCGGAAAATAACGGAAGTATCATTCCCGGATATATGAAAAAATCAAATTATCTGGGTTTTGAAAACTTCAGTTTCAACGACCTGAATAATAACGCACCGGGATGGAAATTCATTACAGGTATTCAGGAAAGTGATTTTGCATCAAAAGCCGCAATTAACGGATGGCTCTCGGGAGATACCCTGCTCAACTCTCCCGTTATTCAAAACAACGACGTAACATACAATTTCAAAGCAACGCTGAAACCGATAAAAGGTTTACGAATAGATGTAAGTGCCGACAGAAGAGAAAGTAAGCAAAGCAGAGAATTTTGGGTAAACGACGGCTACGGCAATTTAAACGCACAAAACCAATCGCAAAGCGGTTCGTTTTCAATGAGTTTTTTAAGCATAAAAACAGCTTTTGACAAAATAACAGACTCGACATATAACTCAATAACCTACAATCGTTTTTTAGACTACAGACTGGATGTTGCCGACCGGCTTGCAGACGAAAGAATCGCAGAAGGAATAGTTTACGACAGAAACCTGCCGAACAACGACACACTGCCTGCCGACAATTACATAAATCAATTTCCTTACGGATACAGTCCTACATCAAGAGAAGTAATGCTGCCTGCATTTTTAGCCGCATATTCGGGAAAAGACGTAAATAAAGCAGGATTAGAAATGTTCCCCCTCATTCCTCTCCCGAATTGGCGACTGAAATACGACGGACTTACATATTATGACTTCATAAAAAAATACCTGAAACGCGTAACCGTAAATCACGGATACCGCTCAAGCTATACCGTATCATCTTACCAGTCAAACTCTGCATTTACGGAAATAGGCAACACCGGATTTACCGATATTCAGGACGAATTGACAGGAACTTATTTTGTATCGGAATATTTTGTTGATGCCGTTATGATAGACGAAAAATTTACCCCCCTCATAGGAATTGATATGCGGTGGAAAAATGATATGTCAACAAGAATAGAATACAAGCAATCCAGAAACCTCACGCTTAACTTCGGAAACAATACCCTAACCGAATTATTACGCAAAGAATATGTATTCGGGTTCGGTTACAAAGTTCCGGACTTAGAAATACCTATGATGATACAAGGCAGTCAAAAACTTTTTAAAAGCGACCTTAATTTCAGACTTGACTTTACATACAGCGACAATTATGCCGTTATAAGAAGAATTAAAGAAGCAGACAATCAGCTTTCGGCAGGACAAAAAAACCTATCGGTAAAAATCAGCACCGATTATAATTTAGATAAAGTTACTCTGAGAATTTTTTACGACCGCCTTGTTAACACTCCGCGAGTTTCAACATCTTTTAAAACCTCTAACACACATATAGGTTTCAGTTTAAGATTTAATTTGGCTAATATCTAAAATACAGTTTTCAGTTTCTAAAACATAAGCCCGGATTTTTTTTTCCGAATTCATTTTTCTAATTTTGAAAATCATTAAAAAATCAAAAATATTTTATAAAAATCTTAAAATAAACACATTATGAACATTCCCAAAAATTTAAAATACACCGATAACCACGAATGGGTAAGAATTGAAGGTGAAGAAGCATTTGTTGGAATTACCGATTTTGCACAAGGCGAATTAGGAGACATTGTTTTTGTTGAAGTTGAAACCGTAGGCGAAGAAATTGAAAAAGGCGAAGCATTCGGAACAATAGAAGCCGTTAAAACAGTTTCGGATATGTATATGCCTGTGTCAGGTGAAGTTCTTGAATTTAACACAAAACTTGAGGACACTCCCGAACTTATAAATTCTGACCCTTACGGCGAAGGCTGGATTATAAAAATATCCTTAAAAGACTCTTCAGAAGCAGATGATTTGCTGTCGCATACCGACTATGAAGCAAAAATAAATTCTTAAATAATTAAGAAAATATACTTTTTACGGGATTGTCTTTAAGGCAATCCTTTTTTTATCTTATATTTGTGATATGGAAACTGTTTTACCTTTATTAGCATTTATCTTCGGAGCAGCTGCCGGCTTTTTTGCGTTTTTTTTGTTTATGAAAAAAACAACCGTTCCTAAATCCGAAGCAGAAAAATTTATAAAAGAAAAAGAAATAACCGATTTTAAACTGAAGTCAGCCTATGAAGATATCCTGAAAGAAGAACAGGAAATAAAAATTTTAAAAGAAGAAATAACAACCGCAAGAGATAAAATATCCGAAATAAACAAACAATTATCCTCAGCACAAGCAAACCTCGAAAACAAAGAGAAGGAAAACGAAGAACTGAAAAATGAAATTCGTGAAAATTACGAAACAAACGAAAACCTTAATAAAAAAATCACTCGGCTTATTTCCGAAAAAATCTCTCTGGAGGAAAAAAATAAAAACCTGAATGAAAAACTGCAAACACAAAAAGCCGAACTTGAAAAAATAGGAGAAAAATTCAGTAATGAATTTAAAGTGCTTGCAAATAACATATTAGAAGAAAAAAGTAAAAAATTTACCGAACAAAACGAGCTTAACCTAAAAACCCTGCTGGAGCCTTTAGGCGAAAATATTAAAGAATTTAAAAAGCGTGTTGAAGAAACCTATGACAAAGAATCTAAAGAACGATTTTCATTAGAAAAAGAAATAAAAAAACTCTTCGAATTAAATCAAAAAATAAGCGAAGAAGCCAATAACCTTACTAAAGCACTGAAAGGTTCATCAAAAACACAAGGAGACTGGGGAGAAATGATACTTGAAAACATCCTCGAGAACTCCGGACTTGAAAAAGGCAGAGAATTTTTTGTTCAGGAATTTATACGAGACGAAAGAGGCATTACCGTAAAAACTCCGGAAGGCAAAAAACTGCAACCCGACGTAATGCTGAAATATCCCGACGGAAGAACCGTAATTATAGACTCAAAAGTAAGTTTAACGGCATACGAAAAATATAACTCAGCTTCTGACGAGCAGGAAATGAACGCATTCCTCAAAGCTCACATAAGTTCCGTAAAAAAACACATTGACGAATTAAGCGCAAAAAACTATGCCTCTTATACCGACTCTTTAGATTTCGTTATGATGTTTATTCCTGTAGAACCGGCATATTTGCTTGCTATGAAACACGAGCCCGACCTGTGGAACTTTGCATACAAGAAAAAAATACTGCTGATAAGCCCGACAAACCTTATAGCAGCCTTAAAACTTGTTGCTGACCTGTGGAACAGAGATAAACAAAATAAAAATGCTTTAGAAATTGCCGAAAGAGGCGGGCTTTTACACGACAAATTTGTTTCTTTCATCGAAAACCTTGAAGATATAGGAAATAATTTAAAGCGAACACAAAAAAGCTATGACACGGCTTTCAGCCAGCTTGCCGAAGGCAGAGGCAACATAATAGGGCAGGTAAAGAAACTAAAAGACCTGGGTGCAAAAGCCCAAAAATCACTACCTTCAAAATTCTCGGAAGATGAATAATAAAATACCTGTCAGATTCCGTAAGACAGGTATTTTTTATTTTAACTTGACACTATTTATTACTGCTTAAATTTTCAAGCATAATCTCAACAGCTTTCTCTAATTGCCTGTCTATGCCCTTAATAACACTGCCGTAATCGTTATCAACCTTGAAATCAGGCTCTAACTGTTTATTTTCAAGATAATCACCGCTCATATCAATTGCTCCCACTTGCGGAATACCGAAGTATAAGCTTTTATCCTGAAGTGTTTCCCACCAAACAGCTGTCATAGTTCCCGGAACAGGCATACCCACTGTTTTCCCTATTTTTAATGCAGTATAAGCATAAGGAAAACCGTATCCGTCGGAATAATTACCTTCCGACATAAGTAAAATTGAGGGCTTAACCCATTTTCCGAGCGGGTCGTATCCGAATTTATGTCCTCTCGGACTGAAAGTTATATATTTTTTTCCGCTGAAAAGAGTTGCTAAATCATCGTGCAGCCAACCTCCGTGATTAAAACGCGTGTCAATTATAACAGCATCTTTATGAAATTCTTTGCCTAACAAATCGGAATATACTTTGCGAAAACTTTTACTGTTCATTCCTCTTACGTGAACATATCCCAAACGTCCGCCGGATAATTTTTCTGCATCTGCCCTTCTGTTTTCAACCCATCTTTCGTAAAGCAAATCATTTTTTTCCCGTAAAGAAATTGCCTGAACTCTTTCTGTAAAAGATTTTCCGGTATCAGTATTTTTTATTTTAACCAAAACATCTTTCCCCGATTTATGATTTAGCAGCTTGAAATAATCCTGATTATTTTCAATCGGTTTATTGTCTATTTCTTTTATAATAAACCCTGGTTTTATTTCATTTTCAGCACGTAAAAGCGGACTTTTACCAAGAATTTCGTCAATTTTCATTCCTTTACCCGTATAATTTATATCATAGATAATTCCCAAAGATGCTGTTTTATCTCCGCCTTCATCTCTGTGCCGATATCCGCTGCCGGTATGTGATGCATTCAGTTCACCGAGCATTTCACTCAGCATTTCTGCAAAATCATAGTTGTTGTCAATGTAGGGTAAGAATTTTTCATATACGGTTTTATAGTATTTCCAGTCAACTCCCTGCATATCCTTTTTGTAAAACTTCTTCAAAGTTTGTCGCCAAACATGGTCGAACATATATTTTCTTTCGGCACTTTTATTCAAATAATATTCGGCATTAAAAGAGATAGGTTTTTTCGAATAATCGGAAGTTTTTATTTTTATCATTTGTCCGCCCGAATACATAAACAAGTTTTTTCCTGTTGTGTCTATGCTTATATTTCCGCCGTATCCGGTAAGTTTTCTGGCAAGTTTCGTTTGTTTTTTTCTCAAATTATTAACCCACAAATCAAACCCTTTTTCAAATTTTGTAAGATAATATAATTTATCTCCTTCCGGGGATAAAACCATATCCGATATTGCCGACGAATTAATTGTCATCCGCACAATTCGGTCTTCCAAACCGTCTTTTTCTAATTTAACGGTTTTTATTCCGTTTTCCTTTTTAGGTTGTTCTTTTTTATCCTTATTTTTTTTCTTTTTATCGTTTTCCGGTTTTTTTTCTTTTTTCCCTTTATTTTTTTCTTTCAGAAACTTATACTCCTCTTCGGATAAACGAAATTTATCGTAAGCATCCCGGGTGAAAAACATTGCATAAACATCTCTGTAAGACCCCCAACTGCCGTGACTTCTGTAACCGTTTCTGTCCGACTCCCAAATCATTCCTTTTCCGTTTAAAATCCATTTCGGATTGCTGTCGGAATACCCGCTTTTCGTTAAATTAAAAGGTTCTTCGCTGCCGTCGGCTTTAACAAGACCTATGTCGTTAGAGAACAAGGTATTAGGAGAATAGCTAACCAAAAAATATTTACCGTCGGGCGACCATTTATAATCTTGATCTCCGTCAGAATACGAATAATTATATTTTCCGGCAAGGACAGTTCTTACTTTTTTTGTCCCCAAATTCAAAACACGCAGAGTAGTACGTTCTTCAAGAAATGCAACCTCTTTTCCGTCAGGCGAAAATGCAGGCTGAAATTCGTCTTTTTCCGAATCAACAAGTATGTCTTCTTTAATTTCTGTTGCAAAAATGAAATTATCTTCGTCTTCTTTTACAATTTTTGTTCTGTAAATTCCCCAACTTCCGTTTCTTTCCGAGGCATATAATAAAGATTTTCCGTCAGGACTGAAACTTACCGAACGTTCCTGCTCAGGAGTTGCCGTAATTTGTTTAGTTGTAGAATAATCAACAGAAGTTACGAATACGTTACCTCTTATTATGAATGCGGTTTCTTTTCCGTCGGGAGAAACAGCCATATCGGTTATCCCGGAAGTTGCTTTCACGTATTTTTCGGGATTTTCTTTAACATCGGCAAGAATAGTTATATTTATTTTTTTCGCATTTTCTTCTTTCCTTTTTACGTATATCTCCCCGTCGTAAGTAAAGCACAAATCATCATTACCGGAAACAGTCAGAAACCTGACAGGATTTTTTTTAAAATCAGTTATTTGTTTTACGTATTCCGGGTTACTTAAATTAAGTTTACAAACATTAAACGTATTGTTAAACCTTTCGCTTGTAAAATAAATGTATTTTTCATCTGCTGAAAAAGAAGGCAGTCTGTCTTCGCCTTCATATTTTGTCAAAAAAGAAAAGTTACCGGTTTTTGTGTCATAAATTCTTAAATCTCTGGCGACAGAAGATTTTTGATGTTTCCGCCAATAGTTCTCAGGTCCTTTTGCATCCTGAAAAATTATTTTTGTTTTATCGGATGAATATTTTGCTTCTTCGGCAGGTATTGAAAGTATTTGCCTTATACTTCCTCCGCTTATCGGAACTTCGTAAAGTTCGCTCAAATAGCTTCTCGGGAAACTTATATTACTGACAGGATCTGAAATTGCAGCCGTAAACAGGATTTTATCTCCTTCGGGTGTAAACGAATTAGGAATTTCCTTTCCGGAATAGAAGGTCAACCTTACGGGAACACCTCCCTCTGCAGAAATAAGATAAATATCAAAATTGCCGTAACGGTCTGATGAGAAAGCAATTGATTTGCCGTCAGGAGACCAGACGGGCTTATAATCATATGCTTTATTCTGAGTCAAGGCAACTGCTTTCCCGCCGGAAGAGGATACTTTGTATATATCACCCTTGTAGGAAAACGCAACATATTTTCCGTCGGGTGAAATTGCCGGATATCGTAACCACAAAGGATTTGTCTGTGCTGTTAAAAAAGCACTTAAAAATAAAAACAGGCTAATGGCTATGTATTTTCTCATTACAAAGAAATTATGTAAATAATGTTTTTAATTAATAACAAATATCTGAAAAAAATCCCTTTTATACTAAAATTATCTATATTTGACGGTTAAAAAACGATTAACATCATTAAGCAGAGCATCAATGAAAAAAAATCTCATCACAACTTTGTGGATTACAGGAAGTATTTGGGCGATTTTTATTTTGAATTTTATTTTTTTCTTCACGGATTTCAGGGATTTCGGAATTCATCCCCGCAAACTGAACGGATTAGTCGGTATTTTGTTTTCTCCTTTTTTACATCTTAATTGGACACATCTTATATCTAATACCGTTCCTTTATTTATTCTGACATTTGTAGTTCTGCAATTTTATAATAAACTTTATGTTAAAGTCAGTATAATATCTGTATTACTCGGAGGGTTTGCAGTATGGCTTTTCGGAAAAAGCGGAACCAACCATATAGGTGCCAGCGGTGTTATTTTTGCTTATATAGGTTTTTTGCTGTTCAGCGGAATATTCAGAAAGAGTTTTAAATCAATACTTATTGCTGTTGTTATTATTTTTCTGTACGGCGGAGCTTTGCTTGAGGGCATAATACCCGGACAAGAAGGAGTTTCATGGGAGGGACATCTTTTCGGAGCACTTGCAGGTATTTTTGCAGCTTGGCTGTATCGAAACAAATATAAAAGAGCAGATAAAATAAAACTGTAAAAAAAATACAAAAAGGTTTTGCAGGGAAAAAATTATGTTTAATTTTGCTGTCCTGAAAATTTAACTTTTTCAGACGGGGCCGATAGCTCAGCAGGTTAGAGCATCTGACTCATAATCAGAGGGTCCGGGGTTCGAGTCCCTGTCGGCCCACTTTTTCATGGTTATTGATTGCAACACCTTACTTATAAAATAAGTGAGGTGTTTTTTATTGTGTTAAACTTCTGAAGATATCTTCCATATTTTCGTCTTTTTGTTTCATTGCTATCAGTATAAGATTATTATCCGCAAAAAAATGAAACAACTCCGGACGAATATCCTCTTCGGAATCAGACTCAAACAAAAAACTTTTATTTTCTGACGGAACAACCGATATATATTCCGGGAGTTTTTCGAAAATATCTGTTTTAACCGATTCTGCAAATTCTGTAAATACGATTTGTTTTTTTCTTTTAACAAGACCGCTAATAGACTTAACAGATTTATCTGCAATAATTTGCCCTTTGTTAATAATTATAACCCTGTCACAAATTGCTTCAACCTCCTGCATAATATGTGTTGAAAGCATAACTGTTTTTTTCTTACCGACTTCGGTAATTAAATTTCTTATTTCAATAATTTGATTAGGGTCAAGACCTGTGGTAGGTTCGTCTAAAATCAAAACTTCAGGGTTATGAATTAATGCGGCGGCAAGCCCTACTCTTTGTCTGTAACCTTTTGACAATGCTCCGTTTTTTTTATCTTGTTCCGATGTTAAACCTGTCAACTCTATTATTTCCGAAACTTTTTTCTTATAATTATCTGCAGAATAAATTTTTGCAACAAAGTTCAGATATTCTGTAACAAACATATCAAGATACAGAGGATTATGCTCCGGCAGATATCCTATTTGCTGTTTTATTTCCTTAGTATATTCTTTAGTGTTAAGATTATTGACAAAAATATCACCCTCATTTTGTTCAATAAAACCGGTAATTATTTTCATCATAGTAGACTTTCCGGCTCCGTTAGGTCCCAGGAATCCGACAATCTCACCCGTATTTATTTTAAAACTCACATTATCAAGGGCTTTTTGTGTCCCGTATAATTTGGTAATATTTTTCGCTTCTAATGACATATCAGCTTACGGTTTTAAATAAAAAAACTTATCGAAATTGTAATTGTAATATATTTGCAAATATAAAGTTTATATTTATTTATGCTCTAAATCAAAAAAATTAAAAATGTTTACAAAAAACTATTTTGAATATAACAGAAATAAAACAACTGAAGTCTGTATCGGAAAAATACCTCTCGGAGGTAATAATCCGGTAAGGTTACAATCTATGACAAATACCGACACATCTGACACAGAAGCTACCGTAAGCCAAATAATTGAACTTGCAGATGCAGGTACTGATTTTGTAAGACTTACCGTGCAAAATTCAAAAATTGCCGAAAGCCTGAGAGATATAAAAAGAATACTGAAAGAAAAAAATTACGATATCCCGCTTATTGCAGACATACATTTCAGCCCTAAAGCTGCAGAAGTTGCTGCAAAAATTATTGAAAAGGTAAGGATAAATCCGGGAAATTATGCCGATGTTAAGCAATTTAAACACATAAATTATACCGATGAAGAATACAATGCAGAGGTTGAAAAGTTGAAAAAAAACTTTATTCCTCTGCTGAAAATTTGCAAAAAATATAATACTGCAATACGCATAGGAACAAATCACGGCTCTTTATCTGACAGAATCTTAAGTCGATACGGCGATACTCCGCAGGGAATGGTTGAATCTACAATGGAATTTTTACGTATTTGCAGGCAGGAAAATTTTAACGATGTTGTAATTTCAATGAAAGCGAGCAATCCGCTTGTAATGATTTACGCAAACCGATTACTTGTACAGACAATGCATAACGAAAAAATGAGTTTTCCTTTACACCTGGGCGTAACCGAAGCCGGCAATGAACTTGAAGGCAGAATAAAATCTGCTGTCGGCATCGGAAGTTTACTTGCTGACGGTATCGGCGATACGGTAAGAGTATCTTTAACAGAGTCACCGGTCAGGGAAATTCCCGTTGCCGCAACAATCCGAAATATTTTTAACGGTAAAAAACTTTCCGCTTATAATTCTCCGTTTAAATTCAAAAATTTAAGCATAAATTTTTTTGATTACAGAAAGAGAAAGTCTGAAAAAACAGGAATAATCGGCGGAGATAATGTTCCTGTCGTAATTGCCGATATTTCGGAAAAATTTGATAAAAATGCTGTAACCGACTGCGGATATGTCTTTAAGGAAAAAGATAACTCTTTTGAAAAAACGGATTCTGCAGCAGACTTTTTTTACTCCGAAAAAGGCTTTCCTCCGTCTTTTAATTTTCCCGACACACAATTAATAACATCAAGAAGCAATAATGATAACGGTGTTGCTAAACTTATTGATTATAAGAATATTACAAGAGAAAAAACTACAACGAAATCATTGTATTTTATAAGAATAGATGCAGAAAAACTTAATAATATTTTATTTTCTGATTTGCAGAAATTCCCTAATGCTGTTTTTGTTTTGGATTTTGAAAATACGACATCACCCGTACATTCCGGAAGAGTTTTCTTTATGAAACTTGAAGAGTACAGTATTAAAAACCCCGTTATTTTAAAACAAAAATTTGATAAGATTGATGATTATGCCGTTTTAAAAGCATCGGGAGAATCAGGAGCTTTACTTATCGACGGATTTGGTGACGGAATTTGGATTTCGGCAAAAGCCGAAGATTTAAAAAAAGCAAATGAACTGAGTTTCGGAATCTTACAGGCTTGCAGAACAAGAATAACAAAAACCGAATATATTTCGTGCCCGGGCTGCGGAAGAACCCTGTTTGATTTAGAAAAAACAACGGCAAAAATAAAATCTGTTACCTCACATCTGAAAGGGATAAAAATAGCAATAATGGGCTGTATAGTAAACGGACTCGGAGAAATGGCAGATGCAGACTACGGTTATGTCGGAACGGGAAGCGGCAAAATTACTCTTTACAAAAATAAAGAAGCTGTAAAGAAAAATATTCCGGAAACAAGAGCTGCCTCAGAATTGTTGAAACTAATTGAACAAAACCTTTGATTTTTTTTCCGTTTTTAAAATTGATAGGTATATTTGCCGTTTGATACAAGAAAATAATCATTTTTTTAAATGACAATTCTTAAAAAGATAAATAAAATTATTCCGGTTTTGTTTTTATTACTGTCGGGGAGTTCTGCTTTTCAGCAGTTATATGCAGGCGAAATTGTTCTTGAAGGTATTTACAGGGGTGAAAATTTGTATGTAGAAAATCCGTATTCGTCAACAGGGGTAGGTTTCTGTGTTTCAGAAGTTTTAGTAAACGGAAGAACTACTACCGATGAGATTAATTCTTCGTTTTTTGAAATTGATTTAAGCATTTACAATTTCAGGTACGGTGCTATTTTAAAGATAGTTCTTAAACACAGAAAGGGGTGCACTCCCCGCATATTAAACCCGGAAGTATTAACACCCGAAAGCACGTTTAAAATAAAATCTATTAACATCGATAAAGATGGTTTTTTAAACTGGACAACAATAGGCGAACACGGAAGTTTGCCTTTTATTATTGAACAGTATCGATGGAATAAATGGATAAGGGCAGGTTCAGTAAAGGGAAAAGGAACAGAAAAATTAAATCGCTACAGGTTCAGTATTGATTTTCACTCGGGAGTTAATAAATTCAGGATTAAACAGACAGGAGCAAACAAAAGACCAAGGTATTCCCAACCTGTTGAGTTTAACAGTAGTTTACCGGAAATAACATTTGTTCCGGGCAACGGCGGAAAAGTTACTTCAAAAATTTATTTTTCGGGGATGACTCGCTATGAAATTTACGATTATTACGGAAAGCTGATAAAAACCGGCACTGCAAATGATGTTGACGTAAGAAAACTTAAACCGGGAACATATTTTTTAAACTACGATAACAAAACAGAAACTTTTATAAAAAGATAATTCTTTACAATCTGACTCCGACAATAACAATATCATCAATTTGCGGCTGATTATTCATCCACTTTTCCAACGTATCTTCCAAAATTTGTTTTTGTTCCTGCATTGGTTTATCTCCTTTTTCTTCCAATAGCCTGCGAAGTTTTCTTTTCATAAATTTTTTATGTTTATAACCTCCGAATTGATCCGGATAGCCGTCTGAAAATAAATATATTGCATCACCGGCATCGAACTTAACGGTTTTTTTTGTAAAATCTTCAACTATATCATATTTCGCAACGGGCATTCTGTCTGCTTTTATTTCTGTTATTGTTCCTTTATGCCAATGAAACATAGGATTGTATGCTCCGGAAAAATCAATTGTATTTTTTTCGGTATCTATAACACACAAAGCCATATCCATTCCGTCCTTCGATTCTATTTCATATCCCTCGGGGTGTAATGCATTAATAATATTAGCCCTCAGACGGTTCAGTATTTCAGCAGAATCGGTGATGTTTTTTTCGTTTACTATTTTGTTTAAAAAACTGATGCCCAGCATACTCATAAACGCCCCCGGTACTCCGTGTCCCGTACAGTCAACTGCCGTAACTATTATTTTATTTTCTTTTTTACTTACCCAGTAAAAATCTCCGCTTACAATATCTCTGGGTTTAAATAAAATAAAATGTTCCGGAATATTTTCAGAAATATATTCAGATGTGGGTAATGCTGCCCTTTGTATCCTTTCCGCATACAAAATACTGTCCGTAATTTCTTTTTTTTGTTCGACAATCTCGTCTCTTTGTGCTTTTATCTCTTTATTTTGTTGTCTTATTTCTGCTGTTCTTCTTTTTACCTCATTTTCAAGCTCTTCATTTCTTTTTTTAATTGCTCTGATACGAATTTTATAGATTGAAAAAATTATTAAAAAGATAAAGACAATGAGAGAAATCTTAAACCACAGCGTTTGCCAAAAAGCCGGTTTTATAATTATTCTCAAACTTGTTCCTTTTTCATTCCATACATCGTCATTGTTAGACCCTATTACTCGAAAAATATAGTTGCCGGGTTTCAGATTCGTATATTTTGCATAACGCCTGTAACCCGCATCTGTCCATTCTTTATCATTTCCTTCAAGTATGTATTTATATTTATTTTTTTGCGGAAAAATAAAATCAAGAGCCACAAAATCAAAGGAAATATCGTTTTGAGTATGGTCTAAAATAATTTGTTTTTTTGAGCTTATTATAGTATCTGTTTTAATATATTGGTTTGATATCTGAAAACCTGTTATAAGAATGGGGGGCTTATGCGGATTGTCTTTGATTTTTTCGGGATAAAAAGCATTAAATCCGTCTATTCCTCCGAATAAAATTTCCCCGTCTTTTTTCCTGTAATACGCCCCGGCTAAAAATTCATTACTTTGCAGCCCGTCTCCTACATCAAAAGTTTTAATTTCATACGTTTTTTTATTCACACGACAAATACCGTTATTTGTGCTTATCCAAAGATAATTGCCGTCTTCTGTAATTCCGAGAATAACATCATTTGGCAAGTCTGAGTTTTTTACGGTGAACCGGGTAAATTTTTGATTTTTAATATCAAACTTATTGAGCCCTCCTTTTGTCCCTATCCATAAAAAACCCTCGCTGTCTTCATTAATGCAGTAAATTCTGTCATTACTTATCGATTCGGAATCACTTTTATCATTTGTGTATCTTTTAAAAGTTTCTTTTTCGGTGTTAAACAAGTTAAGACCTGAGAATGTTCCTACCCAAAGACGGTTTTCTCTGTCTTCAAAAATTGAAGTTACCAAATCGCTGCTTATAGAGGTCGTACCTGTTTCTGAGTGTTTATATGCCTTAAAAGTTCCTTTTTCGGGATTAAACAAATTAAGCCCGCCGCCGAATGTACCGACCCACAAATTATGTTTTTTATCTTCATATATCTTCCAAACTCTGTTACATGAAAGCGAGTTTATATTTTCATTTTTCTTATAGTGCTTAAATGTTCCTTTTGATTTATCAAATAAATTAAGTCCGCCGCCGTCGGTTGTTACCCAGAAACGCCCTTTATAATCCTGCAAAATTGACCGTATGTGATTGTGACTTAGAGAATTATCATTGTCGGGGTTGTGCTTATAATGATAAAATTTATCATTTTTTTTGTCCCACTTATTTAGTCCGCCTTCAACAGTTCCGACCCAAATATCATTATCTTTGTCAACATAAAAACATCTTACTTGCGGAGCACTGAGACTCTGTTCATTATATGGGTTATGCCTGAACACGTCAATATCTTCGGCTGCTCTGTTCCATTTGCTTACACCGCCCAATGATGTTCCGACCCAAAGTATTCCTGATTTATCAATATAAAGAGATTTTATTGTATTTGTTGATAGGCTTTGGCTGTCAACAGGATCGTGCTTATATTTATAAAATGTATAGTTCCTTGTGTTTAATCTTATTAAGCCGTCATTTTCGGTACCGACCCACAAAATATTATCCGTATCCTTAATTAATTTGTTAACGACAGGCTGCTCTTTGTCTGTGTTTTTTTTTAAGTTAAGTTTTAACAGTTTGTCTTCGGCAACATAATAAACAAAAAGCCCTTTCGTTGTTGCTACCCAAATTTTATTTTCGCCGGCTGTAATATCATTAACGTAAGTGTCTGTATTTCCATTAAAATAATTAAACTTTTTTACGGTATTGTATTTAGTGCTGATTAGGTTAAAACCGTTTTTCGTCCCTGCCCATACATTACCGTTTTTGTCAGTATCAACACATAAAACAGTATCTGAATTTAACGAATTATTCCCTTCATTATGAAAAAAATGAATAAATCTTCCGTTTTTAATTATATATTTATTAAGCCCTTTGTCCGTTGCAATCCATAAACATCCGGGTGTCTCTGCTATATCATTTATATTATTATTACTTAATGAATTATCCGTATTATCAGAGTGTTGAAAAACATCAAAATTATCTTTAAGTTTGTCATATTTACAAAGTCCGTTTGCTGCTGTTCCTATCCATAAACCGGAATCAGAAGTTTCATATAGAACATTGATAATATTATCTGTTACTGATTTTTCCGTTTCGGAATCCGCCCAATAAACCTTAAAATTATAACCGTCATATTTATTAAGCCCGTCTAAAGTTGCGAACCACATAAATCCTTGACTATCTCTAATAATATTAAGAACGGAACTCTGGGACATTCCGTCTTCTACCGACAGTTTTTCAAACTTTATACGAGGTTTTTGTGCAAAAACTGATAACGATATTAACAAAAAAACAGATAAGAGCAGATATTTATTCATAAAGCAATATTTTGTTCCTCTGTAAGTTTACCGCATTAAATTATTATCATAATGACGGAATTTGTTTTCTGTTTCAATTCTCTTTTAATTTCTGCGGAAAAAATTTAAAATCTTTCCCTTTAAAAAGCATCAAAGTATCTGTATCGTTAAAAGTTTTTTCTCTGTTTGTACCTATTAAAATACCGTCTGTATTTATGCGTT
>CAMZKI010000017.1 GCA_947311125.1 uncultured Chlorobiota bacterium | reverse complement strand
AAATTAATTTTGCAAAAAATTTAAAAAAAAAGTGAAAAATTCTGAACGAATTATCCGAACAGCACGCAACGTTATACGGAAAGAATATGAATCTGTTTCAAAATTGTATAATTTTGTTGATAATGATTTTGTAAAATGCGTTGAAATAGTACATAAAAGTAACGGAAGGGTTATAGTTACGGGTATAGGTAAAAGTGCAATAATAGGAAAAAAAATAACGGCAACATTAAATTCAACCGGGACTCCGGCGGTTTTTATGCATGCTGCAGATGCAATTCACGGTGATTTGGGAATTGTCAGGCAGGACGATGTTGTTATTTGCCTGTCAAAAAGCGGAAATACACCTGAAATAAAAGTTTTGGTACCGTATATTAAAAAATTCGGAAATACTTTGATTGCATTTGTTTCAAATACAAATTCTTTTCTTGCCAAACAAGCCGATTATGTTATACGCACCACCGTTGATTCGGAAGCATGTCCTAATAACTTGGTTCCTACTTCAAGTACAACGGCACAATTGGTAATGGGAGATGCATTGGCGGTAAGTTTGCTTGATGCAAGAAATTTTTCGGACAGAGATTTTGCAAAATATCATCCCGGCGGAGCTTTGGGTAAACAACTTTATTTGCGTGTTGATGATTTATACAAGCTGAATGATGCTCCCAAAGTAAGGACAGACAGTAAGTTAAAGGAAATTATTATAGAAATATCTGAAAAAAGGCTGGGAGCGACTGCCGTAATAAATGAAAGAGGAGATTTAACAGGTGTCATAACTGACGGTGATTTAAGAAGAATGTTGGTAAAAATAAATTCTTTGGATAATATTTCAGCAAAAGATATTATGACGTCAAATCCCAAAACCGTAACTCCTGAAACTTATGCCATAAATGCTTTTGAGATGATGAGAAAAAATAACATAACATCTTTAATTGTTGCAAAAGGAAATAAATATTTGGGTATTGTGCATTTACACGATATGCTGAAAGAAGGGTTTGTTTAATATTGTAAATTTTAAAAATTAAATAAAAAATGGGGAAGAAAAGCTCTGATGAAATGTCTTTTTTGGAACATTTGGAAGCTTTAAGGAAGCATCTGATAAGATCTATTTTATACATTATTATATTAGCCTTTGCAGCATTTTTTTTTAAAGACTTTATCTTTAACAAGGTATTGTTGGCACCAAAAATGCCTGATTTTATTACCAATAAAACAATGTGTAAGATAGGTGATTTTTTAGGCACTGATGCCATTTGTATAAATCAAAAACCGTTTAGTATAATAAATATTAAAATGACAGGGCAGTTTATGACACATATTACCGTGTCAATGATTGCCGGGTTGGTGGTAGCTTTTCCTTTAGTTTTTAATGAGTTTTGGCTTTTTATAAAGCCGGCTCTCGGCAGAAAAGAGATAAAACACAGCCGAGGAGCCGTATTTTTTGCTTCAATGCTATTTACGCTCGGAGCCTTGTTCGGATATTACATAATCGTACCTTTATCAATGAATTTTCTCGGAAGTTATAATGTAAGTTCAGAAGTTGTAAATAAAATTAATTTAAATTCATATATCCAAACATTTACTTCCGTTATTTTAGCTTCGGCAGTAGTTTTTGAACTCCCTGTTTTAATTTTCTTTTTAAGTAAAATAGGTCTTGTTACGGCTTCATTTCTTAAAAAATACAGAAAACATGCACTGGTTGTTATATTAGCTTTGTCTGCAATAATTACTCCGCCTGATATTTTTTCGCAAATACTGGTTTCTTTACCTTTATTATTACTTTACGAAATAGGTATAGGCATATCAAAACGGGCAGAAAAGCGTAACTTAAAGAAATTTTCATCTGAAACAACTTAATAGTCAACCGTAATCTTGCCTGTGTATGAAAAAAGTTTTGATTATAACGTATTATTGGCCTCCCGGCGGAGGTTCGGGAGTTCAGAGGTGGATGTATTTTGCAAAATATTTATCCGGTTTCGGGATTATCCCCGTTGTGCTTACGGTTTCTGAAAAATATGCTTCATATCCGCAAACAGACCATAAATTAAATAAAGAAGTAAGGCATATAAAAGTATTTAAAACTAAGACATTTGAGCCTTTACGTTTTTATTCTTTTTTGGTTTCAGGAAATAAAACAAAGGGAATTCCTCAAGGGGAAGTAAGTAATAAAAAAAATCCGTTAGTTTCTGTTGCTAAGTTTATAAGAGGCAGTTTATTTATACCCGATGCCCGAAAATTTTGGAATATTTTTGCATTTAAACAGGTAAAATTAATATTGAAAAATGAGAAACCTGATATAATAATTACGACAGGACCTCCGCATTCCGTACACTTAACAGGACTGAAACTCAAAAAAAAATTTTCGGTAAAATGGATTGCTGATTTCAGGGATCCTTGGTCGGATTTATACTATAATAAAGACTTTATAAGGACAAGGAGAGCAATTAAAAAAGACAGTAAACTGGAAAAAAAAGTTTTGGCAAATGCTGATATTATTTTGACGGTAGGCTCAAAAATGAAAGAATTGCTTGTAAAAAAAATTAAAGGGTCTGAAAATAAAATAAAATATGTCTATAACGGATACGATGCCGAATTATTTTCCGGAGTTATTGTTGAAAAATCAAATAAATTTGAAATTTCTTACATCGGCTTACTTACGGAGAACAGTCCTTATAAGTCTTTTGCTTTGTCTGTTAAGGACTTTGTTCAAAAAATATCATCAGAGAAAGATATTGTATTGAATTTTGCCGGAAAAATACGCGGAGAAATAATTAACTGTTTTAAAAGCGAATTGCCCGGAGTTAAAATTAGATATTACGGTTATGTTTCTCACGAAAAGGCAATAAGTATAATGAAAAAGTCAGATTTGCTTGTAAGTTGTTTGCCTGAAACAGAGCAAAGCGAGATAATTATCTCCGGAAAGACGGCAGAATATGCGGCAACCGGAAATCCGATATTATCTTTCGGCAATAAGAGCGGAGAATCTGCACTTATTTTAAATAATCTTGAATATGCGGCAACTTTTTCAAAAAATGAAATAAAAAAGGCTTCTGCTTTTATAAAGGAAATTTACGAAAAGAAGAAAAACGGCAAGCCTGCAAAAAATAATATCAAAAGCGAACTTATAAAGAATATGAGCCGCTATGAAACAACACGTCTGCTGGCAGAATTAATCAACGAAATTTCATAAAACAAAGAAAGACGGTTCGTATTTCCGTCCTTCATATTTTTATAATACCCGACAAATATTATTTAACCGTAATTATCCTGTTGTCAGATTTGTAATTTTTCCTTTTTCCTATCTTTAGAGTTAAAATACCGTTTCGCATTCTTGCCTTTATTTTATTCTCGTCTGCACTTTCGGGCAAATTGAAAATACGCTGAAAAGAAGAATAAGAATATTCTTTTCGTATAAAATTATTCTTGTTATCTTCTTTTTTACGGGTTTTTTCCGAAGAAATAATCAGGCAATTATCCTGAATTTTTATGTCTATATCTTTTTTATCAAAACCGGGCAGAGCGATATTCAGTTTATATTCGTTATTTTCATCAGAAATATTAACAGACGGAACATTGAAACTGAGAATTTCAGTTTCGTGCTTATCCCTGTTTCTTTTCTCCCTGAAGCTTTCAATTATATTCGGAAATATTTTTATGTCATGCTTTAATTTCGGGAATTTCATAGCTGCTGATTTTAAAGGTTAGACAATAAAAACCGGAAACAAAAAGTGCCGGTTCTTATCTTCCGGCACTTGATATGTTTTGTTATGCAATGGCTATTTTTTTTGCCGGTTTAGGTTTTGCTTCCTCTTTTTTCGGAATTATTACTTTCAAAATACCGTTGTCGTATTTAGCATTAATTTTTTCTTCGTCAACGGTGTTAGGAAGAGTAAACGAACGGCTGAAAGATTGATAACTGAACTCTCTTTTTGTGAATTTTTCACCGTCTTTGGTTTCATTTTCTACTTTTTTCTCTGACGATATTGTTAAAACATCGCCGTTAAGTTCAATTTTAAAATCTTTTTTCTCTAAACCGGGTGCAGCCATTTCAACTTCAAATCCGTCATTGCTTTCCTTAATATTTACGGAAGGCAAAGTCGTATTTGTGCTTGAATAATTTCTGTTCGACCAGTCAAATAAATCATTTTCGAAAAATTGGTCGAATAAGCTCGGTAGCTGATTAAATCGTGCAAGTGTCATAGCTAAATCCTCCGTATTTTTTAAGTTAAACAATATTTTTAATTTGAAATTTCAACATTATATTCTCAAATTATATTCCAAAATCAATGTTCTGTCAAAATGTCCTTTAGGTATTTGTTGTAAGGATGATGTCTTTTTTGCAGAAGACAAAATTTAGTTGTCAACTTGTTTGTTATAAATATTTTATATTTGTGGTTATTCTCGGTATTGTGCTGACAATATGACTTGAAATATTGTCGTTTATCTGATTCGGAAATAACTTTTAACAGTTAATAAATCAAATTGCATATTGAAAATTTCTTTTATATTTTTGTTGCCGACTTATGGAAAATTTTATTGTATCGGCAAGAAAGTATCGTCCTCAAGACTTCAAGTCAGTTGTAGGACAGTATTCTATTACAACAACGCTTAAGAATTCAATTAAAACAAAGCAATTAGCTCACGCCTATTTATTTTGCGGACCTCGAGGGGTAGGGAAGACCACTTGTGCCAGGATATTTGCCAAAACCATAAACTGTTCAAATCCTGCGAGCGATTTTGAAGCTTGCAATGAATGTGAATCTTGTATTGCTTTTAATGAAAACCGTTCCTATAATATTCACGAATTAGACGCAGCATCAAATAATTCGGTAGAAGATATAAGAAATCTTATCGAACAAGTCAGAATTCCGCCGCAAATAGGAACTCACAGCGTATATATTATAGATGAGGTGCATATGCTGTCATCTCAAGCGTTTAATGCTTTTCTGAAAACTCTGGAAGAACCGCCCGAATATGCAATTTTTGTTCTTGCTACTACCGAAAAACATAAAATTCTTCCTACCATTTTATCCAGATGTCAAATCTTTGATTTTAACAGAATAAAAATTGAAGATACGGTAGAGTATCTTGCTTATGTTGCCGAACAAGAAGATATAGAGGCAGATAAAGATGCACTGAACATTATTGCACAAAAAGCAGACGGAGCCATGAGAGATGCCTTGTCTTTTTTTGACCAAATAGTAAGTTTTTCCGGAAAAAAAATAACATATAAACAAACAATTGAGAACCTCAATGTTCTTGACTATGACTACTATTTTAAGCTAACCGATTTCATCCTGGAAAACAACATTTCTCAATCTCTTCTGATTTTTGATGAAATATTGAATAACGGCTTTGACGGAAATCATTTTATAAGCGGTTTAAGTTCTCATTTTAGAGACCTGATGGTTTGTAAAGACCTTGTTACCGTTCAATTACTTGAAGTAGGTTCAAATATTAAGGAAAAATATAAAAAACAAGCCGAAAAAACAGATGTTAACTTTTTGCTTAAAGCTCTTGATATTT
>CAMZKI010000016.1 GCA_947311125.1 uncultured Chlorobiota bacterium | reverse complement strand
TTTTGCAAAATTCAAATCATCATCATAAACAGAAATATTCTTACCGCCGAGTGCAGCAATTTTAGCAGAGTTTGTCATATTAAGAAAATCGTAAACACCCTTTCACAAACGGGAGGAAAGGGTGTTTACGATTTTCTTAATATGACAAACTCTGCTAAAATTGCTGCACTCGGCGGTAAGAATATTTCTGTTTATGATGATGATTTGAATTTTGCAAAAGAAAACCCGGCATTGCTGAATGCCGAAATGAACGATAAATTAGTTATTAATTATGTAAATTATTTTGCCGGAGTTAATTACGGATATGCAGGTTACGCTTTTGAATTTAAAAAACTCGGAACGGTATCTGCGGGTATTCAATACATAAATTACGGAAATTTTACGGCTGCCGACGAAACAGGAGTGATAACGGGAAACTTTACGGCTGCCGATTATGCTTTAAATCTTATTTGGTCTAAACAGCTTTTTAAAAACATCAGCGGAGGCATTAATTTTAAGCCCGTTTATTCTCATTACGAGAGTTACAATTCTTTCGGAGCAGTTTTTGATTTAGGAATAACTTATTATAAAAAAGAAACTGATTTTGCGGTATCTTTAGTTGTTAAGAATATAGGAACGCAAATAAAGCCATATTATAAAGGTCATTATGAAAGTGTTGTGTTTGATATACAGGCAGGTGTATCTAAAAAACTTGCACATGCTCCTTTCAGAGTAAATCTAACGGCTCACAGATTAAACAAATGGAATTTGCGTTATGACGTTCCGGAAGAAATCACTCAAATTTCTTTTGCTCAAGAGGATGAAAACGGTAACGAAAATATACTTACAAATTTCTTGGATAATGCAATGCGACATCTTATAACAGGAGTTGAGTTTATGCCCTTAAAAAGTTTTTATGCCGCAATAAGCTATAATCATCAGCGACATCAGGAAATGAGGCTGACAGACAGGAGCGGTTTTACCGGTTTTTCCTGGGGGTTCGGTCTTAAATTAAAAAAAACAGGTTTCAGCTACGGACGATCAAGTTATCACCTTGCAGGCGGTTCAAATCATTTTTCGGTTTATTTTGATATTTCAAAATTCAGCAATAAAACAAAAGTTAAAATTAACTGACAAGTTACCCCTCAAAACTGCGCCTTTACCGAACTTAATACAAAACAACATCTCTTTTTTTATGTATAACGACAGTTTGTTTCATTATACGTCTCGTTTATTTTTCCGAATAAATTAACTGTCTCTGTTATTTTTGCAAAACAAACTGTATTTATTTTAACTTTGCATAAACTTCTTTTATATCAAAAAATGCAAACATTAAAAATTACTTCTCCTTTTGACGGGCATCTCATTAAAGAGATTCCGATGATAAATACAGAACAAGGAAATAAAATGCTTGAAACAGCATATCAAATTTTTAATAACAGAAAGCTCTGGCTGCCCAAACATTTGCGAATTTCAATTCTTGAGAAAACAGCTCAAATAATGAGCGAAAGGATTGAGGAATTGACAAAAATTGCCGCTGAAGAAGGCGGCAAGCCCTATAAAGACAGTAAAGTTGAAGTTTTACGGGCAATAAACGGGGTAAAACTTGCCGCCGAGTACACAGGTCAAATGAGAGGCACTGAAATACCGATGGGAATGACGAAGGCATCGGAAGGCAGATTGGCTTTTACCGTGAAAGAACCTATAGGTGTTGTTTTTTCAATAAGTGCATTTAATCATCCTTTAAATTTAACGGTTCACCAAACTGTTCCGGCAATTGCAGCAGGTGCTCCGGTAATTATAAAACCTGCATCAACTACGCCTTTATCGTGTATTAATTTTGTAAATATCTTATATGAAGCGGGTTTGCCGAAAGAGTATTGCCAAGTTGCGATATGTAAAAGTTCAACGGCAGAAAAACTGGTAACGGATAAGAAAGTTAATTATATGTCTTTTATAGGCTCGGCAAAAATAGGCTGGTATTTGGCTTCAAAACTATCACCGGGCACAAGATACGCACTTGAACACGGCGGCGTTGCTCCGGTAATTGTTCAACCCGATGCTGACTTAGAAAAAGCAATACCGGAATTGGTAAAAGGAGGTTTTTATCATGCCGGGCAAGTTTGCGTGTCTGTGCAAAAAGTTTTTGTTCATAAAGATATTTTAAAAACATTTAGAGATAAATTTACGGCAGAAGTTAAAAAGCTGAAAACCGGCGACCCTTTGAACAAGGATACCGACGTAGGTCCGATAATAATAAAAGAGGAAATTGACAGAGTGGAAAATTGGGTTAAAGAAGCCGAAGAAAACGGCGGTAAAATTTTGTGCGGAGGCAAGCGTATTTCGGAGAAATTGTATGAACCCACAGTTATTTTAAATCCTTCCGACAAGGTAAAAGTAAGTAATGAAGAGGTTTTCGGACCTGTTGTTTGCCTGTATGAATATGACAATATTAATGAAGCCATTACACGTGCCAACAGTTTACCCTTTGCATTTCAGTCTGCCGTATACACTAAAAACATAGATATCGCTATGAAATGTTCAAGAGAGTTGCGTGCATCAGCCGTTATGATAAATGACCATACGGCATTTCGCGTTGATTGGATGCCGTTCGGCGGCTGGGACGACTCAGGAGCGGGAATAGGCGGCATACCCTACTCTATGCAGGAAATGACAAGAGAAAAATTAACAGTTATTAAAAGTGAAAATTTATAAATAGGAACAATCAGTTTAGTTTCTATCCTTATAAATCTTAAAATTTATTTGGTTATCTCAATCAAACTTTTGTCTCCGTTTTTGTATTTATCGGGGATAACCGGCAAACCGCTTTCAGCTTTTCCGAAACTCTTCATAAACTCTATTAAGGCAACCCATTCTTTTGCTTCCTGAATACCGCTTTTTTCAGAGTTTATGTCAATAATCTGTTTGTTCATATCCGTAACAGGATTTCCGTTTTCATCTTTCGGAACAACTTTAATTAATCCGTGACTCATCTCCTTTATTCTTCCTATAAAACTCAATAAATAAGTATTAGCGACAACAGAATACATTTTTTTATTATTTTTTGAAAAATCAATATTTTTTCCGTTTATTTCAATTTTTTGAACTTTTCGTAACATCATTTTTTTCGGATCGGCATAAATTTTTAATCCTGATGTATATAAGTAACCGTCACCGCCATCGGGTCTTGACATTACAATAATTTCCGAAAGTTTTTTAACCTCGTTCGCAGTTATGTATATTTTTGCCAAAGGATAACCGGGAATATCGTCAAGCCCTTTGCCGAGCGACATAACTCTGAAAGCATCCGGAACGGTAAGAATACCTTTCTGCCCCTTCAATATATCTTCCCTTATTGTGCCCGAGGCTACCAAACTGAAATCAACATCAATTCCTTTTTTTGTCAGATAATATTTATCGGCATCAGCAATAAACGGTCCGAGGTTGCTGTTTTTTAAATCATTGTAATTTCTTATCAGATTAAAATTTGTTTGTCCTATTTCGGTTTTATAGTTTAAATTGAGTTTAGATAAATATTTTCGGTTTATATATTCTTCTTGTTTCAAAATCTCCCCATAAACTTTAATATTTCCTTCAATTTCATCATCTACCGGTATTAAATGATAGTCAAATTTTGCAATTTTTCCTTCTTCAACTTTTAAACTTATTTTTCCGAGATTACGGACATAAGCTCCTGTCTGAACAATATAAGTATTGTTAATTTTTATCGGTTTTTCGGCTTTTACGTGGGTATGTCCGCTTATTATAATGTCAATATCCGGAACTTCTTCTGCAAGTTCTATATCTTCTCCGACATAAGATTTTCCGTCTTCAGAAAGATAAAAACCACTGTGCGACAAGCAAATAATCAAATCAGGATTATATTTTTCTTTCAACATTTTAACAATTTTTCCGGCAGCACTTTCAGGTTCTTCAAAAGTTACGGGCTTTTTTGCCGGAGCAACTGATGAGGCGTCTTCCCCGAGAATACCGAAAATCACGATTGTTAAACCGTTCTTTTTTATAATGTCGAACGGTTTTATTTTATTGTCGTCATATATTTTTTCAAGAGCATCATCATTTTCTGAGTTTTTGTCAAAAACAATATTTGAACAAACTATTTTAGGATATCCTCCTCTTTCTTCAGCTGCATTAAGCATCTCTGCAAATGCCTCGGGACCGAAATCAAACTCATGGTTACCTATTGTCATATAATCAAAGCCCATTTTTTTCATCAAGTTAAGCTGAAACCGGTTTTCAGCTTAACTTGATGAAAAAAATGG
>CAMZKI010000015.1 GCA_947311125.1 uncultured Chlorobiota bacterium | reverse complement strand
TGTTAATAATAATGTTTTCATATTTATTTGTTTTTTAGTTTCAAAAATTTAAGTTTTCAAAATTAATAATAAAAACCGATACTTTTATCATTTATTATTCAAAATAAAGATGTTTTATAAAATAAAATGCATATAAAAAAAGCCGTTGATTTTCAACGGCTTTTTTGTTTTTTAAATACGGTAAAAATTATGAACCAACAGTATAGCGTCTAAATTCAATAACTTTTACTTCCGGGTCAACTTCTTTCAGAAAGTCTCGTATCGTTTTTTTACTGTCTTTTACCCATTGCTGGTTTAGAAGAGTATTTTCTTTAAAGAATTTATTTAATCTGCCAACTGCTATTTTTTCTGCTAAATCGGCAGGTTTTCCTTCCTGAATTGCTAACTCTTTTCCTATTTCTATTTCTTTATCGATTACTTCTTGCGAAACATCGTCTTTGTCAACGGCAATAGGATTCATAGCTGCAATTTGCATAACAATATCCTTTTTTGCAGATTCGTCAATGTCTTTTGTAAAACTAGCTATTGATGCAAGCCTGTTTCCGGGATGAATATATGTTGCAACTGCTTCTCCTTCTACTTTATCGTAGTATCCGAGTTCTATTTTTTCTCCGATAACTCCTGTTTGGTTTATAATTTCATCGCTTATTTTAACTCCGTTAATTTCTAAAGACATTAATTCCTCAAGATTTGCAGGATTTTTTTCAGCTGCCGTATCTAGTATTTGATTCGCAAACTTAACAAAGTCGTCATTTTTAGCTACAAAGTCTGTTTCGCAATTTAATGCAATAATAACAGCTTTTTTTCCGTCAGTTGTTTTTTTTGCGACAACAGCACCTTCTGAAGCTTCTCTGTCAGCTCTCTTTCCGGCAACTTTTTGTCCTTTTTTTCTGAGAATATCAATTGCTGCATCAAAGTCTCCGTCAGATTCGGTAAGTGCATTTTTGCAATCCATCATACCGGCTCCTGTCATTTTTCTTAATTTAGCAACATCTGCTGCGCTTATTTTTGCCATTTTTATATTGTTTTATCTTTTATTAATTATTTTATTTTTTTGCGAGCTCTTGTTTTTGCCGGCTCTTTTTTATTTTCTTTATCTGTTTTTTGCTCTTTTCTTTCTGCTTTTTGTTCATTTAAGCCTTCTGTAACAGCCTGTGTAATAGCATCTACAATAATTGCTATTGATTTAGAAGCATCGTCGTTTGCAGGAATCGGAAAATCAACGCTCGGGTCTGAGTTTGTATCGACCATTGCTATGATAGGCAGTCCTAATTTTTTTGCTTCGGCTACTGCTATTTTTTCTTTTGTAACGTCAACTACAAATATTGCAGAAGGAACTCTTTTCATATCGACAATACTTCCCAGGTTTTTTTCGAGCTTTGCTCTTTCGCGCATAATTTGAAGCCTTTCTCTTTTTGAAAGTTTTTCAAATGTTCCGTCAACAGCCATATTGTCAATGGCTTTCATTTTTTTAATTGCTTTTCTGACTGTTCTGAAGTTTGTAAGCATTCCTCCTGACCAACGCTCTGTAATATAGGGCATTCCGGTTGGCTTTACTTTTTCTTCAACAATTTCTTTTGCTTGTTTTTTGGTTGCAACAAACAAAATTTGACGACCTGATTTTGCAATTTGCTTTGCGGCAGCGGCAGCTTCGTCAAGTTTTACCATTGTTTTGTACAAATCAATGATGTGGATTCCGTTTTGTTCCATAAAAATATACGGAGCCATTTTAGGATTCCATTTTCTTTTTAGGTGTCCGAAGTGAACACCTGCTTCCAACAGTTGTTTAAAATCTACTTTTGACATTTTTTTAAATTAAGTTTACATTCTTATAATAAAGCAATTACCAAGTAGCGACAATTAATGCCGGTCTTGGTAATTTAGATACTAAACTTAAGTGAAATATTAAGTTTGAATCTTTTTTTTTATCTTTTACTGAACTGGAATTTCTTACGAGCTTTAGGTTGTCCCGGTTTTTTACGCTCAACAACTCTTGCATCTCTCGTTAAAAATCCTTCTTTTTTCAAAGCACCTTTATCATCGGGGTTAATTTTTACCAATGCTCTTGAGATTGCAAGTCTTAAAGCTTCAGCCTGTCCTTTTATGCCGCCGCCTTTCAAATTAACGTTTATATCATATTTATTTTCGGCTTCTACAACAGAAAACGGTCTTAAAATTTGATATTTTAACTCGGGAACTGTAAAATACTCTTCTAAAGTTTTTTTGTTAATGGTAATGTTACCTTTTCCCTCTTTTACGTAAATTCTTGCTATGGAGGCTTTTCTTCTTCCTATTGCGTTAACGATTTCCATATTTTATTTTATTGAGTTGATGTCAATTTTTTTGGGTTTTTGAGCTTCTTGCTTATGCTCTGAGCCTGCATATACGTATAGATTTCTGTATAAGGCACTTCCGAGCCTGTTTTTCGGCAACATTCCTTTTACGGCTTTTTCAACAAGAGCGATGGGGTTTTTTGCCATTAACTGAGCCGGTGTTGTTATTCTTTGTCCGCCGGGATATCCTGTATGGCTGAAATATTGTTTATCTGTCCACTTTTTACCGGTAAGCTGAATTTTTTCGGCATTAATTACAATTACATTATCTCCGCAATCAACGTGAGGTGTAAAGTTTGTTTTATACTTACCTCTTAAAAGTTTGGCAACTACGGAAGACAGCCGCCCCAGTGTTTCTCCCTCTGCATCAACCAGTAACCATTCTTTATTAACGGTTTCTTTATTGGCTGAGATTGTTTTATAACTTAAAGTATCCACTTTTTTCTTATTTTGATTTATATCTTAATCTTTCAAAAATTTCGGACTGCAAAAATATAACTATTTTATTAATCGGCAATAGTTATTAACAATTATTTGTTTATAAAATTACCGTGTTCAAACAAGTCGCTGTTTGTCAGGCGGTTATTTTTTTAAAAATAATTTATTTTCCGTACTTTCGCGTAGCTCTTTTTTTAACTTAGAAATCAGTTGTTCAATACTAAGTATTTCGTTAATAAACTGAACAGATTTTCCGGCAATCCAAAGATTTTTATAGTTTCCGGGCTTAACAGATTTTTCAAGTTTTTTCATACCTTTAACCTGAATCAACATTTTAAAATATTTTTTTGTTTTAGGGTTAGTTGAGAGTTTTCGTTCAATCCAGTTTTGTTTATATCCTATTTTTTTGGCATATTCGGTGTTTATAATTGTGCTCGGGGTTCCGGAAATACGTTCTGTCATTACAATATCTTTTGCTTCTGCATTTATTATTGCTTTTTTATAATCGTTTGAAACTGGAGCTTCGTTTGTTGCAATAAAACTTGTTCCTATTGATGCTCCGTCGGCTCCGAGAACCAAAACGGAATGTAATGCTTTACCGGTTGCAATACCTCCTGCTGCTATAACAGGTATGTTTTTGAATTTTTCTTTGAGAGCCGGGATAAGTGTTTGCAGCGGGTCGGAACCGGCATGTCCGCCGGCTCCCTGCCCGACGGCTATGATACCGTCAGCCCTGAGATCTACAACTTTTTCGGCATATTTTAAATTTGTAACATCGCAAAAAACTTTTGCTCCGTATTTGTGAACCTTTTCAATAAGTTCTTTAGGGTTTCCGAGAGATGTTATATAAAACGGAACTTTATTTTCGATACATATGTCAAGGTGCTTTTTAAAATAGGGGTTTGATTTTTGAACAATAATATTTACTCCGTATGTTCCCGGGTTTTCAGTTTCCGTAATAAATTTATTCAGGTTTTGTAATACAGCATTCAGCTTGTCTGTTTCTCTGTAGTTTAATGTGGGAAAAGTTCCTATTATACGGTTTCTGACAGCTTCTTTTACCATTTTTTCGTCAGAAACGAGAAACATAGGAGCCATAATAACGGGCAAATCAACATTGAAAATTTCGGTAAGTTTTGTTTTAATCATAATTTATAATAGTATTAAAAGATACCGAAAAGTTCTGCATCTATTTTATCTATAACTTCGCTCAAATCTTTAGGGTTATTTACAAAGTCTTTATCATTTACGTCAAGTATCATTAATTTTCCGAGGTTATAATCTGTTATCCAAGCTTCATATCTTTCGTTTAGGCGGGAAAGGTAGTCTATGCGAATGCTGTTTTCATAATCTCGCCCTCTTGCTTGTATTTGCTTTACAAGTTTAGACACATCGGCTCGCAGGTATATAAGTAGGTCGGGCGGCTGAATGAAAGAACTCATAAGTTTAAATAAACTTTGGTAATTTTCGAAATCTCTGGTAGGCATTAAGCCCATTGCGTGTAAATTAGGTGCAAAAATATAGGCATCCTCATATATTGTTCTGTCTTGAATTACTGTTTTTCCTGATTTTCTTATATCAATCACTTGATTAAACCTGCTGTTTAAGAAATAAATTTGCAAACTGAAAGACCACCTTTGCATATCTTCGTAAAAATCACTTAAATAGGGATTTTTGTCAGCGTCTTCAAATCGGGCTTCCCATTTGTAGTGTTTTGCAAGAATATCGGTCAGTGTTGTTTTTCCGGAACCGATATTTCCCGAAATTGCTATATGCCGGCTGTTTTCAACGTTTTTATACATATTATTTTTACTTTTAATTACGTTATAAAAGTATGAATTTAAAAAATACTTAAGGAAAAAAATCTTTGATTGTTAATAAATATCGGAGTTTAATATTTGTTTTCGGAATTAATAGAATACTAAACTTAACAGCCCCGTAAACAGCCCCAGAAAAAATCCGGTTGTTATTTGTAAGGGATTATGAGCGTTTAATTTTAGTCTTGAGCTTGCAATTATTCCTGATACTAAAATCATAATTGTAAAAAAATGCACTTTATATATTTGAAAATTACCGATGGTAAACAGAAGCGAGGGCATATTTTGTTCAAGAAAAAAAATATAAAAAAAGCCGATAAATCCGCCGATGCCTGCCATATGTATGCTTATTTTGAACTTGTAAGTAATAATTGTTATAAGCAGAACAGATATTACCGAACATAGAATAAAGATACTTATGTAAGTCGGTATTCCGCCGGGGAAATTGGTCGTGATGAGGTATGCCGATATATATAATATAAATGTTGTAAAAAGAGGAAGCAGCCGCTCTTTTTTATCGGCAAATTGAAGATTTTGAATTTTTTGAAGGTTTAACAGTATAAGTAAAACCAGCAGGGGCAGAATAAATGTAGCCGTAAAGACGATTAAAGTTATTGCTTTTTTGTAGTTATACGGGTATAAATTTAAAAAGCCGGGTAAAGCAAACATTAATAAAACTGCGTATGTTGTAAAAAACAACGGATGAAAAACAACTGAAATTATTTTAGCCGGTATCTTCATTTTTTAAAGTTCTTTTCTGAGACGAGCAACTAATATTCCGAGTTGTTCTCTGTATTTTGCAACTGTTCTTCTTGCTATATCATATCCTTTTTCCTGAAGTATCTTAGCTAATTTTTCATCGGTCAAAGGCTTTCTTTTATCTTCGTTATCAATACATTCCTGAAGTATCTTTTTTATTTCTCTTGTTGAAACAATTTCTCCGTCGTGTGTTTCCATACCTTCGGAAAAGAAAAATTTAAGGGGAAAAATTCCGAAATGGGTTTGAATGTATTTACTGTTTGCCACTCTTGATATTGTTGAGATATCAAGTCCCGTAAGGTCTGCAATGTCTTTCAGAATCATTGGTTTTAATTTTGTCTCATCGCCGGTCAGAAAGTATTCTTTTTGAAAACCTACTATAGCATTTATCGTTAAGAGGAGAGTGTTTTGCCTTTGTTTTATAGCATCAATAAACCATTTTGCCGAATCTAATTTCTGTTTCATAAATCCGGCAGCCTGCCTTTCTGTCTTTGTGGGCTTTTCTTTCCTTTCTTTCATTCCTCGGAGCATCTCTTCATATGTTCTGCTGACTCGAAGATGTGGTATGTTTTTTGAATTAAGGGTTACAAACGGCTCTCCGTCAATTATTTTTAATATAAAATCAGGTGTTATTTCCGGAGCTGCTCGGTTTATTGCCGAAGAGTAGTTGCTACCCGGTTTCGGGTTAAGTTTTATAATAAGATTAATTGCTTTTTTAAGTTCCTCTGACGTAATCCCGAGTCGTTTCTCAATTTTTGAATAGTGTTTTTTTGAAAACTCTTCAAAAAAACTTGTCAGTATTGTTTCTGCGGTTTTTACCGTTGAGTCAGTTTTTTCAGAGTTGAAATTTTTTTTAATCTGAAGAAGTAGTGTCTCTTGTAAATTTCTTGCACCTACACCCGGAGGGTCTAAATCCTGAACTGTTTTTAAGGCATTTTCGATTTCGTTTATATCGGTTAAAATATTTTGAGAGAATGCCAAGTCGTCAACTATTGACTCTAAGTCTCGTCTTAAATAACCGGCTTCGTCAAGGCTGCCCACAAGGTATTCTGCCAAAGAATATTCTTTTTGAGTTAAGTTTTTTAAACGGAGTTGTTCGGTTAAATGTTCTTGCAGCGAAAAGCCTTCAGAATACGGTATTTCTGTTACCTTATCGTCTTTTGAATAATTGTTTACGGTAAGTTTATACAGGGGTATATCGTCATCGTCCGGCAGGTAATCGTCAAAAGAAAACTCATCATCGAATTCATTTTCCTTGTTTTCTTCTTCATTTTGAACATCGTCTTTACTGTCTTCCTCCTGTGAATATCCCTCTTCTAAAACAGGGTTTTCCTCAATCTCTTTTTTTATTCTTTGTTCAAGTTGTACAGTCGGTAATTCCAACAATTTTATAAGTTGGATTTGTTGCGGAGATAATTTTTGCAACAGCTTTTGACTGAGGTTTTGTTTAAGCATTTAATTTTAAAAAATTAATAAAATATCCCGACAAAATTAAAAAAAATTCCGGTAAACCGAATTTTTCATATCAAAACAAAAGCATATCGTTTATTTTATTGTTTTTTATACCGTAAGATGTTTTATATGTTTTTTTTAGATTTCTTTATTTATATTTGATGCGTTTTTTTAATTGTCTTTTCGAAACTTAAGGTATGCTGAATTTTTTTAGAAGTAAAAATCCGCTGATTTTCATTTTTTATCCGCTTATTGCTTTTGTTTTTATATTTTTTTTACCGAATATCAGTGATTTTAAAACAATAAATTCAGATACGCCTCTTTTACTTAAGCTTTTAATAAACTTAATAAGCGGCAAATACTTTAACACTTTATTTATTTTTTTATCTGTTTTTATGTTTGTCTTAACGGGGGTGGCTTATAATAGCCTTGTTCAAAGCTTGAAAGTTGTAAAATCGTTTCAAAATATGCATGGTTTGCTTTTGTTGCTTTTTTCAGGTATTATTATAAGGTATATAAACCCGTTGCAAGGCTTTATGTTTTTGTTCTTTTTTATTATGACCGTCAACTCCGTTGTAAGTCCATATCCAAAGAAAACAGCAATTTTTTCTTTCTTTAATGCCGGATTATTTCTTGCACTTTCTTCTTTTTTTTTACCGGACATAATTTATTTTTTTCCTGTAATAATATTGGGACAATTAATTTTTAGAACCGTAAATTTCAGAGAAATTGCTACGTCTTTAATCGGACTGGCTATTCCTTATTTTATTTTGATTTCGGTTTGGTTTTTTATTTTTTCAAATTTTGATATTATTTATGATATCCATAAGCAATTGTCAATAAAAACAGTTTTTTTTAAGTCGGATATAAATATAATTATAAGCGGCAGTATTGCTTTTGTTATAATTATTATTTCGGTTTTTAATATTCTGGCAAAATACAGAAATACAGAATCTTTAATTCAGGATTTCTACTCATTTTGTTTTATTTCAGGTTTAATTTCTTTAGTATTCTTTATTTTTATTTTGAGTTTTGATTTTAATATGTTGTCTGTTTTTTTGGTTTTTGCAATTGTTCCGGTTGGTGTTTTTTTTAGTGATGATTCTCGCCCTGTATTTAAAGAAATAGTTTTTGACATATTTTTACTGTCTGTTATTTTATCTCAAACAGGTTTTTTCCGATATTTTTTAGTATAGAGGTACATTATTTTACGGAATTTTATAAATTTGCGACAGAATTTAAAAATAAAGTCTATGAATGAAGATGTTCAAATGCAGTTTGAAATTTTAGAAGAGAGTTTAAATAATTCAGTTGCCCACCTGCAAAAAGAGCTTTTAAAATTAAGAGCAGGAAAAGCAAGTCCGCATATGCTTTCGGGTATAACTGTTGAAAATTACGGACAAAAAACACCGTTGAATCAAGTGGCAAATGTAGGAACAATGGATGCTCAGACCATTGTAGTACAACCTTGGGACAAAACCTTAATCGGTGTTATAGAAAAAGAAATTCAAAAGGCAAATTTAGGCTTTAATCCTCAAAATAACGGAGAACGTATCGTAATTAACGTTCCGCCTTTAACAGAAGAACGACGTCGTGACTTGGTAAAATTCGTTAAAAACGAAGAAGAAAAATGCAAAATAAGCATAAGAAACGCTCGCCGAGAAACCCTTGATGCTTTCAAAAAAATGAAAGAAGAGGGGCTTTCGGAAGATGAACAAAAGAGAGCAGAAATTAAAGTTCAGGAAAAAATTGACGAATACATTAAAAAAGTTGAGGAGATTATAAAAGATAAGGAAAAAGAAATAATGACGGTTTAGTTTCTTTTAAGCCTCTTGTTCTTGTTTTTCCAGTACAATACCTTTGCTTTTTTTACTGTCTATTTTTACGGAAAGTTCATTTTTGAAATTAATGTGCCTTACAAATTCATCTTCGTATTCAGCTCTGAGAGAGTTTAGGTATTTTAAGTTCCAGAAGCCGTCTTTATTAAACGGAGTTATTGTAAAATATCCGACCTTAAAAGATGTCAGATTTTGAAAAAAGTGAGTTCCTTGGCTTGGTTCAATACGGTAATTTTCCAATCCGAGTTCTACGATAAGCCGAGCTGCCGAAATTTGTGCCCATACAACGGGAATTCCGAGCCAAGGATCGCTTGACCCCCATCTTCCGGGACCGATTAAAATATAATTCTTATCCTTGTCTGCCAATTGGGTATTAAGTCGATCAATTATACCGGCAATTTTTTTGTTATTAATTGAGTCAAATGCTTCAGGCCTTATATAGATTATGTCTTTTATTCCTTTTATAACACCGTGTCCGAGAACTTTTTCAGAATACAAAAGTGATTTTTTAATATCAATATCCGAGAAGTCTATTTCATCTTCGATTATATCTTCAACAATCGGGCGTATTTGCAAAAGATTGAAATATTTAAAAGAAGTATTAACGGGATTAAGATTTACTGCAAACTCTATTTCTACAGGATTATTCATAGCACTTTCACAAATTCTTAAAACATCTTTTATTATATCTGCTAAAGGAAAAGAGTTGTGTTTAAGCACATTTGCAAATGTGATGATGCGTTTTCCTTCATACATCCTGCCTTCTTTAATAACATCATCGCGAAAATCGTAAACAGATGAAATTTCATAAATTGACCCGTCTTTTTCGGCTTGTTTTATACGGTAAACTTTGAAATTTATGCTGTCGTTTGTTGATGGTTTAAAGCTGTCCGGTGATAAATCTAAGGCATAAAAAGTTTTTTGTGTATCTCTTAGTGCCATACTCGTGGAAGAGAGCTGAAGAATTTTTTTGGGGTGTCCCGGAGAAAACCGCAACGTTCGCTTACCTTCTACAATGTGTTTTCCTAAACCGAGAGCAATGTTAACAATTCCTTCTTCGGGCTTTTCATCTTCTATCGGGTAAAAATTTACCGAGCGTGCAACCCCCGAGAACGTGGGATAAAACCTGTTTTCGTATCTTGTTCCGCAAACTTCTTGAAGAACAATTCCCATTTTTTCTTCATCAAT
>CAMZKI010000014.1 GCA_947311125.1 uncultured Chlorobiota bacterium | reverse complement strand
ATTCTTTCCGACCTTCCCATACCCCTTTTAAAAAGAGAGGAAAGAGTGCCAGGGAGACCAGGAAGCTTTAGAGAAACTAACCGAAGCAAATCTCAGATTTGTTGTTTCGGTTGCAAAACAATATCAACATCAGGGCTTAAGTTTACCGGATTTAATTAATGAAGGCAATTTAGGGTTAATGAAAGCCGCAAAAAAATTTGACGAAACCAGAGGTTTTAAATTTATATCTTATGCGGTTTGGTGGATACGTCAGTCTATTTTGCAGGCTCTTGCAGAACAGTCAAGAATCGTCAGACTACCCTTGAATCAGGTCGGTGCGGTTAATAAAATTTACCGATATTTTGCAGAATTTCAGCAAAAATATAACAGAGAACCCACCACTGACGAAATATCTGAGGAACTTGATATAAGCACTAAAAAAATAGACCAGGTTTTAAAAGCTGCAGGTAAACATATGTCAATGGATGCTCCGCTTACTCTGGATTCTGACAGTAACAGCCTGGTTGACATAATGGAAAATGAAGGAATAGACCCTTCGGATAACCTTTTGATGAAAGAATCCCTGCTTAAAGAAATTGAGCGGGCATTGTCAACATTACCCGAGCGAGAAGCAATTATCATAAAACATTTTTTCGGAGTTAACTGTGAAGAACTTTCATTAAGAGAAATAGGAGATAAGCTTGGTCTTACCAGAGAACGTGTAAGACAACTTAAAGAAAGAGCTTTGCGAAAACTAAGAAAATCTTCAAGGAGCAAACATCTTAAAACCTTTCTGGGATAGTTTAGCTAATCTGTCTGTTTTTTATTTTTTTATTGCATCAATACACTTTTGTATTTGCTTTGCATAATATTAATCAAAAACGGTATTGTTACAGGTGTTATATGCCTGTCTAAATAAACAATCAAGCATTATCATATCATTATGTAATTTTTTAACGTTGGTATAAATTTTTCGGTTTGCGGAACTGTAATTTTGTTCGGAAAATAATTTAAATGAGAAAATAGTACAAAGAATGAAAATACAATTCTTATATTTGCAGGTTATTATTTTAAGATTTAAAAATTATGAGTTATACCGAATTAAGTGAACAAGAACAGTTAAGAAGAAAATCTCTTGAAGAAATTAAAAAACTCGGGATAAATCCTTATCCTGCGAAGAAATATGATGTTACGGCATACAGTAAAGATATAAAAGATAGTTATGATGATAAAAAAAAGAATTACCAAAATATAAGTATAGCCGGGAGAATAATGACGCGGAGAATAATGGGAAAGGCTGCTTTTGCAGAACTGCAGGATTCAAAAGGAAAAATTCAGGTTTATATAAGCAGAGATGACATTTGTCCGGGAGAAGATAAGACCCTCTATAACATCGTTTTTAAAAAGTTGCTCGATTTAGGTGATATAATAGGAGTAAAAGGTAACGTATTTATTACAAAAACAGGAGAAATTACCGTAAAAGCCAAAGAACTTACAGTTTTAACAAAATCGGTAAGACCCTTACCCGTAGTTAAAGAAAAAGACGGAAAAACTTATGATGCTTTTTCTGATCCGGAGCAACGTTACCGTATGCGATATCTTGATTTAATAGTTAATCCTCACGTAAAAGAAACATTTATAAACAGGACTAAACTGACTAACTCTATGCGTGAATATCTTAACTCTAAAGGATATTTAGAAGTTGAAACACCTATACTACAGCCTATTTACGGAGGTGCTGCAGCACGCCCGTTTAAAACACACCATAATGCATTAAACCAAACATTATACCTCAGAATTGCCAACGAACTTTACCTTAAAAGATTAATTGTAGGAGGTTTTGACGGAGTATACGAGTTTTCAAAAGATTTCCGAAACGAAGGAATGGACAGATTTCACAAC
Source organism: uncultured Chlorobiota bacterium (assembly GCA_947311125.1). Taxonomy (GTDB): domain Bacteria; phylum Bacteroidota; class Bacteroidia; order Bacteroidales; family JAADGE01; genus JAADGE01. The sequence continues at coordinate 7,326 of CAMZKI010000014.1, read as the reverse complement.
CCGGAATTTACGCAAATGGAGCTTTATGTTGCTTACAAAGACTATTTTTGGATGATGGATACCGTTGAAGAAATGGTGGAAAAAATTGCTCTTGACATTCACGGAACAACAAAAGTTCAGGTAGGAAAAAATACTATTGACTTTAAACGACCGTGGAAGAGATACACGATGTTTGAAGCAATAGAACATTTTACGGGTATTGATATTTCAGAAATGGAAGAAGAGGAGTTGAGAGAAACTGCTGAAAAGCTCGGTATAGAAACAGATAAATCAATGGGTAAAGGAAAATTAATTGATGAAATATTCGGAGAGAAATGCGAAACTCAATTAATTCAGCCGACCTTTATTACCGATTATCCCGTTGAAATGTCTCCTTTGGCAAAAAAACACAGAAGCAAAGACGGCTTGGTAGAGCGATTTGAAGCAATATGCAACGGAAAAGAAATTTGTAATGCTTATTCCGAGCTTAACGACCCTATCGACCAAAGACAGCGTTTTGAAGAACAACTCTTACTTGCTAAAAGAGGAGATGATGAAGCAATGATGCTCGACGAAGACTTTCTTAAAGCAATTGATTACGGAATGCCGCCTACATCAGGTCTGGGTATCGGTATTGACAGATTAACGATGATTATGACAAATTCCGAATCAATTCAAGACGTTCTGTTCTTTCCGCAAATGCGTCCGGAGAAAAAAATACAAATTGATTCGACAGATAAATACACAGAAAAAGGAATCCCCGAAGAATGGGTAACACTAATACAAAAGCTTGGTTTTAAAACAGTTGACAGTCTTAAAAACGCAAAGCCCGGCAAGCTTTTTAATGACCTGTGCGGTTTAAATAAAAAAGGAAAATTAGGATTGAAAAATCCTTCTGCCGATGATGTTAAAAAATGGTGTGAATAATATTTTGTTTTAAAAAGTGAAAGAGAAAAATCAGCCGACAAAAAATCTCAAAGAATTATATTTTCATATAGGCTTGGCAAAAACAGGTTCAACCTATCTGCAAAATAAATTTTTTCACAAATTAAAAGGCATAAAATACATACATACTTCCGAATTTTATAAGTATAATGAAATTATATCATCGGTAAAAGAAGACAAATTGCTGTTCTCTCGCGAATTTGACAGGCAATTTTTTAATGAAACCTTAAAAATTGCGAGAAAATATCCTGATGCAAAAATCATTATGGTATTGCGGTCAAATGAAAAATGGATTGCTTCTCAATATCGCAGATACGTAAAAAACGGAGGTTCTCGCTCTTTTAGAAAATTTATAGATATTGAAAAAGATAAAGGTGTTTGGAAAATTGAAGATGCTTTCTTTATTCCGAAGTTAAAATTTCTGGAAACACATTTTGTTAATAAGCCTTTAATTTTATTTTATGAAGAATTTAAAGAAAATCCTCATAAAGTTTTACAAAAAATCGCAGATTATACCGTAACCGAATACAAAAAAGAAGAAATAGATTTAAAACCTAAGCATAAATCTTATTCCGACAGGCAACTTTTATTTGTTCGTAACATTACTCGAAAATTTTATAAAAAAGAACCTCCGGAATTTTCTGAAGGAAAGGTTTCTTGGCTTAAATTTCGCCTCAGATGGCTTATTTTACACTTATTTTTATATCTTGCAAAGATAGCTTATGTAAAATCGGAGAAAAACTTAATTCCGGAAACAGATTTAGAAACTTATAAAGAATTTTATAAAGAAGATTGGAATAACTGTAAAAAAATTGCAGAAAGAATTTCGGCATTATAAACAAAAAACATATGAAAATAAGCGGATTTACAATGGGCAAAAATGTATCGAAATTATATTATCCGATACGCGAATCAATAGAATCAATTTTGCCGATTGTAGATGAATTTATTATAGCCCTCGGCGACAGTGACGAAGACGATAATACAGAGGAAATAATTAAGCAGATTAATTCACCTAAAATAAAAATAATTCACACGGTTTGGGATATTGAAACATACCCGGACGGAACTGAAAATGCAAGACAGACAAATATAGCAAAAGATGCTTGTACCGGCGATTGGCTGTTGCACTTACAGGCAGATGAGGTAATACACGAAAAATACCTTGATAAAATAGTTAATGCCTGCAAAAAATACCTCGATAATGAAAAAGTCGAAGGATTCCTGTTTCAATACAAACATTTTTACGGCGACTATAATCATTACATAGATTTTCACGGATGGTACCCTAAAGAAATCAGGCTGATAAGAAATAACCCCGATATTTACTCATTTCGCTCGGCACAGTCGTTTAAAAGAGTTCCGAATTTTGACGGGAAAAATTACAGGCAAAAAAACGGAACATTTCCGCTTAACGTAGTTGAAATAGATGCTTACATTTATCATTACGGCTGGGTGCGTCCGCCCGAATATATGCAGAAAAAAACAAAATCTTTAGCTGCTATACATAAAGGAAAAGAAAAAGTTGAAAAAGAATACGAACAAAAAAGCGATTGGTTTGATTACGGAAATATGTCAAAACTTCCTGTCTTTACAGGAACTCACCCGAAAGTGATGGAAGAAAAAATAAAAACATTTAACTGGGAACATCAACTTAATTTTGATAAAAAATATAAACCGAACAGAAAAAAAATGAAACATGAAAAACTGAAAAGCAGGATACTCACCTTTATTTCCAAAAAAATATTCGGAGGAAAACAGCTTTTCGGCTATTCAAATTGGAACATAACAGCAAAAGAATTTTAAAATATCGCCGTGAAAAAACTGAAAAAAATATTAGTTTACGTTAAACCGTATTATCTGAATATCGTTCTTAACTTTATTCTGAATATTTTTCAAATAATTTTCTCCGTTTTCTCTTTATTGATGATAATCCCGTTCCTTCGCGTTTTATTCGGGCAGGAAGAAGTTGTTACGGTTAAACCGGAATTCTCTTTTTCAGGAAACACATTTAATGAATTTGTAAATTACTACCTCGGTCAGATTATAGAAATATACGGAAAAAAAGAAGCCCTTCTTATAGTAAGCGGATTTGTAGTTATTATGATACTGCTGAAAAATATACTTTTCTACTTCTCAAAATTCGTGATGGTACCCGTCCGAAACGGTGTTATAAGAGATATGCGAAATAAAATTTACAAAAAAATTCTCGATTTGCCTTTCTCATATTTTTCAGAAGAAAAAAAAGGCGATATAATGAGCAAAATGACCAACGACCTGAAAGAAATCGAATGGACAATAATGACTTCTGTCGAAATGCTTATACGTAACCCATTGACAATCATTGTTTACCTTGCGACACTTATAATTATGAGTCCGCAACTGACACTGTTCGTTCTTATTCTTATACCCGTAAGCGGAATAATTATCGGCACAATAGGAAGGTCATTAAAAAGAATGTCCCGAAAAGCACAAGACCAAATGGGAACTTTGCTTTCCAAAATAGAAGAAACTCTTTCCGGTTTAAGAATTATAAAAGCTTTTACTGCAGAAAACTTTGTTCTTAAAAACTTTATCGCTTTTAACGAAGATTACAACAATACAATGAATAAGGTTTACCGAAAAAACTATCTCGCATCTCCGATGAGTGAATTTTTGGGTGTTTTGATGATTACCGGAATTATGTATTACGGCGGTTCTTTGGTTTTAAACAACCAAAGCTCTCTGTCTCCCGAAGCATTTATCGGCTATATAGCCGTGTTTTCTCAAATTATAAATCCTGCTAAAGCCTTTTCTACGGCAATTTACAATGTTCAAAAAGGAGCCGCATCAATAGACAGGATAAATATTATTTTAAATGCCGAGAACAATATAACAGAGAAAAAAAATGCAGAGGAAATTAAAACTTTTGAAAAAAAAATAGAATTTCTAAATGTTTCTTTTGCTTACGAAAATACCTTTGTCCTTAAAAATATTAATCTTGAAGTTAAAAAAGGTCAAACAGTTGCATTGGTAGGGCAGTCAGGTTCCGGAAAATCAACCATGGTTGACTTGATACCTCGATTTTATGATGTTACCGAAGGAGAAATAAAAATTGACGGTAAAAATATTAAAGACCTAAAAATAAAAAGCTTAAGAAACTTAATGGGTAACGTAAATCAAGACCCCGTTTTATTTAATGATACAATCAGGAACAATATCGCTTTCGGAACCGAAGATGTTCCCGAAGATAAAATTAAGGAAGCTGCAAAAATTGCAAATGCTCATGATTTTATAATGCAAACGGAAAAAGGATACGACACAAACATAGGAGACGGAGGGATAAAACTTTCCGGCGGACAAAGACAACGCTTGAGCATAGCTCGGGCGGTCCTCAAAAATCCGCCGATAATGATTCTCGATGAAGCAACATCTTCTTTAGATACCGAATCGGAAAGAGCAGTGCAGGATGCTTTGGATAAATTAATGCAAAACAGAACATCTTTTGTAATTGCTCACAGGCTGTCAACCGTTAAAAATGCCGATTTAATATGCGTACTGCAAAAAGGAGAAATTACGGAAAGAGGAACACACGAAGAGCTCATAAAATTAAACGGGAACTATAAAAAATTATACGACTTGCAAATATTTTAGAAATAAAATTTAAATCAAATTAATATTTTTGCCGGAAAAAAGTGCTGAAACATATCTCAATACAAAATTACGCATTAATAGAGAATCTTGATATCGATTTTGAACCCGGATATTCCGTTATTACGGGAGAAACCGGAGCCGGAAAATCAATACTTATAGGTGCTTTATCTCTTATTCTCGGTAATCGTGCCGAAACCAATGTTCTGAAAAATAAAGAAAAAAAATGCGTTGTCGAAGCCGTTTTTGATATTCAACGCTACTCTTTAAAAGTTTTTTTTGATAAAAACGATATTGATTATGATGAGATAACGCTTATCAGAAGAGAAATTATGCCGAGCGGTCGTTCCCGAGCATTTGTTAATGACGTTCCCGTAAATCTTAATGTTTTGAAAGAATTAAGTCTGCAACTTATTGATATTCATTCGCAACACCAAAACTTGAATCTGAACGATAATATTTTTCAGCTTAATGTTGTTGATGCTTTCGCAAAATCTGCACCGGAGTTGTCATCATATAAAAAACAATATCATAATTGGCTGAAAATAAAAAAAGAATATAACGACCTGATTGAAAGAGCAGAAAAAGAAAAAAAAGACTATGACTTCCTGCAGTTTCAGTTCGATGAGTTAGAACAGGCAAAATTAAAACCCGGAGAACAGACAGAAGCGGAAAACGAGTTGCAGGAACTTAGTCACGCAGAGGAAATTGCCGAAAATTTATCTTTATCATTTTCGCTGCTTTCGGATGAAGAAAACGGTGCTGCAGAAAAATTACGAAACAGTTTATTTGCTTTAAAGCAAATTTTAAAATATTACGACAAAGCAAAAAATCTGACAGAAAGATTAGAAAGCGTTAAAATAGAAATTCAGGATATTGCCGGCGAACTGGAAATTTTATCCGAAGATATTGAATATAATCCGGAAAGATATGAATATCTGAAAGAAAGAATTGATACAATTTATTCTCTGCAGGCAAAACACAAAGTTGATTCTGTTGAAGATTTAATAAAAATACAGCAAGAATTACAGGCAAAATTAGATGATATTACATCGTTTGATTTGCAGATAACAGAAAAAAAGAAAGAACTTGAAGATGCCGAAAAAAAAATATCGGAATATTCCGAAAAACTGTCGAAGGGCAGGAGAGAAGCGGCAAAAAAATCCGAAGAACAAATAAAGTCGGTTTTGATACGCTTGGGAATGCCTTCGGCAAAATTCATAATTAAGCACGAAATAACAGAAAATTATACCGAAACAGGAAAAGATAAAATAAACTTTTTGTTTTCGGCAAATAAACACTCCGAGCCCGGAGACATATCCCTGATAGCATCAGGAGGCGAAATTTCCCGCCTTATGTTGACTATTAAATCTGTAATTGCCGATTCGGCAGCTCTGCCGGTAATAATTTTTGATGAGGTTGATACCGGTGTTTCCGGCGAAACAGCCGAGAAAATAGGACGAATAATGAAAGAAATGGCAGAAAATATGCAGGTTATAAGCATAACTCACCTCCCGCAGGTTGCAGCAAAAGCCGATTTCCATTTTAAAGTTTATAAAATTGAAGACGAATTTGATACTCGAACAGATATAAAAAAACTGAATAAAGGCGAGCGCATAAAAGAACTGGCAATAATGCTCAGCGGCGAAAACATAACCGATGCCGCAATCAGAAATGCAGAGGAACTTTTGAAATAAACTCTTATTTCGAAAAACTAATCCTGTTCCCTTTCAAATGCCTCCACAATAGGGGCTACAAGTCGGTGTCTTACAATATCATCTTTTTTAAAATCCACAAAACCGATACCTTCTATGCCTTTCAAAATTTTATAAACTTTTATTAAACCCGAATTTGTTTTCTTGGGCAAATCAATTTGTGTCATATCGCCGGTTACAATAAATTTAGAATTTTCACCCATTCGTGTTAAAAACATCTTTAATTGCGGAACGCTTGTATTCTGAGCTTCGTCAAGAACAACTACCGCATCACTCAAAGTTCTGCCTCGCATATATGCTAACGGAGCAATTTGTATAATGCCTTGTTCAATTAATTTTGTTAATTTATTTCCGGGTAAAATATCAAGCAAAGCATCGTAAAGTGCCTGTAAATAGGGGTCTAATTTGTCTTTTAAATCTCCCGGCAAAAAACCCAGATTTTCACCTGCTTCAACAGCAGGGCGACTTAAAATAATTCGTTTTACCTCATTGTTTTTTAATGCTCTTACAGCTAAGGCAATTGCCAAATATGTTTTTCCGGTTCCTGCCGGTCCTACTGCAAAAATAAGGTCTTTCTTGTTGTATAAATTAACGAAAATTCTCTGATTTTCAGAACGCGGGAAAACCGGCTTTCCGTTATTTCCGTATATTATAATGTTTTCAGATTTCGAAACAGGTTCTATTTTTTTTTCAAAAATAAGAGTTATTTCTTTAACGCTTAAGCTGTTATATTTTTCTAAACGTAATTTGAGATTCTCCGTAAAAGAATTAAACTCCTCTACTTCGTTTTTCTCTCCCGAAACTCTTATTTCATCACCTCTGAAAATAAGTTTCAGTTTAGGAAACAAAGATTTAATTTTGTCAATATTCTTACTGTCATTTCCGTAGAAATCGACTAACGAATCCGGGTCTAAATATATTTTTTTTTCAATCATTAAGTAATAATTTTGCGTTTACAAAGTAAATATTTTTAGACCCGGATTCGTTAGTCGATTTCTACGGAAATGACAGTAAGAATATTGACAAAATTAAATATTTGTTTCCTAAACTGAAACTT
>CAMZKI010000013.1 GCA_947311125.1 uncultured Chlorobiota bacterium | reverse complement strand
ACCAAAGTAAAACCGGTAAACATAAAAGAAGCAAGAAGAAGAATTGCCGATAAATTAATTGATGACAACAAATATATGTTCTGATTTTTCAATTGTATGATAAAAAAAGAGTTGCCTACAACGGCAACTCTTTTTTTATTCCTCCGGATGTAATGAACCCCGTAATATATTTAACCGGAGTTATGTCAAAAGCCGGATTATAGGCAGAAGAAGCAGGATTAGCAATTCTGATTTCACGTTTCACTCCGTTTTTATCCTCTCCGCTTATAAACAAAACCTCATTTTCGTTTCGCTCTTCAATTTCAATTTCTTTACCCGACGGGCAGTTATTATCAAAAGTGGAATCGGGAGCAGCAATATAAAAAGGAATATTAAATTCTTTTGCTAAAACCGCTTTCTCAAAAGTTCCGATTTTATTTGCAGTATCGCCGTTTGCGGCAATTCTGTCAGCACCGGTAATTACTATATCAATTTTTCCTCGCATCATTAACAGTCCTGCGGCATTATCGGCAATTATAAAATGCGGCACCCCTGCTTTTTGAAGTTCCCAAGCCGTAAGTTTTGCACCTTGATTTCGCGGACGTGTTTCATCAACATAAACCGTGATTTTTTTTCCGGATTCGTGTGCCTTAATTATCGGTGCTAAAGCAGAACCGTACTCGACCAATGCCAAAGGTCCGGCATTACAATGGGTTAATATTCCGAAACCGTCCTTTATCAACTCGTTACCGAATTTGCCTATATGCTTTCCGGCTTCAGCTGTTTCATCTGCAATTTTTTGTGCCTCTTTTTCTGCTTCTTCCGGCGAAATTAAAGCTTTCGGAAGCACCCTTTCTACAGCGGCAAATAAATCCCTTGCAGTCGGGCGTGTTGCCTTAATATCTTCTGCAGCTTTTTTAATATAATCGCTGTATTTTTCTTTCGGGGCTTTGCAAGCTGCCTGCACCAATGCAAAACCGGCAGCTGCTCCTATAGAACCGGCTCCTCTTACAAGCATATCTGTTATTGCTCTGCAAGTTTCTTTATAAGTTTCAGAAATAAATACTTCTTCTTTAAAAGGAAGTTTTGTTTGGTCTGTTAAATAAACTTTACTTCTCTTAATCCAAACGGCTCTGTTGTTTTTCTGCATCTTCAATGTTTTTTTCCATAAAGAAATATTCAAGTTTCTTTCTCAATTCCGTAGTTCCTATATTTTTTTGGTATGACGAGCCGTAAAATAAACTTATACCGCCGGTTTGCTCAGAAACTACAATAACAACAGCATCGGTTTGCTCCGTTAATCCTAATGCAGCACGATGCCTTAATCCGAAATCTTCATACTTTAGATCTCCGTTATCCGATACAGGCAGAATGCATCCGGCTGCAACTATTTTATCATTTTTTATTATAACGGCACCATCGTGTAAAGGACTGTTTTTAAAAAAGAGATTATTTAATAATTGAGAAGACGTGTCGGCATTTATCTTAACACCTGTTTCTATTACGGCAAAAAGCTCTGATTCTCTTGCTATTACAATTAAGGCTCCGGTTTTTGTTTTCGACATTGATGTGCATGCCTTTACAATTGACCAAACCTTTACGGAAGGCTCCTCATCTGAAAAAAACGGCAATAAATTTTTAAAAGAAAAGTTTATTTTAGATAAATACTTATTACTCAACAACATAAAAAACCTTCTTATTTCCTGCTGAAAAACTATAAGCAAAGCTATAACTCCTACCCCCATTACATGCCCGAGAATAGAACTTATCAGTATCATATCAAAGGCTTTTACAAGAAGCCAAATAAGATAAAGAAATGCTATTCCGGTGAATATCTTAATTGCAGCCGTTCCTTTTATCAAATAGTAAATTTGATAAAGGAGAAATGCCACAAGCAAAATATCTATAATATCCTTTAACCCTATGTGAAGAAATCCGAAAATAGTATTTATTTTTAAGATTGCTAAATTATGAAATTTGTCGAACTAATAAAATTTCAGGTTGTTTTTAACTTTTTGTAAACTTCAATAACTTGCTTTGTTTCTTTTACGTCGTGAACTCTCAAGATATTTGCTCCTTTCTGCAAAGCAATCATATTTAAGGCAATAGTTCCGGGTAAAGCGTCTTCCGGAGTTTCATTATTTAATTTATAAATCATTGATTTTCTTGACAAACCGACTAAAACAGGTCTTTCAGCTATCTGAAACAACTCTAATCCGCTTAATATTTGATAGTTATGCTTTATTGTTTTCCCGAAGCCAAAACCCGGATCTATAATAATATCGTTAATGCCTGTTTTTTTTGCAATTTCAATTTTTTCTGAAAAATATTTTAAAAGTTCTTTAACTACATCACTATATTGAGGATTGTTTTGCATATCGGCAGGTGTTCCTTTCATATGCATAATAATATAAGGAACTTGTAAATTTGCAATGGTTTCGAACATTTTTTCATCAAAATTTCCGCCGGAAATATCATTAATAATATCAACATTGTAATTATTGACAACAAATTCGGCAATTTCAGACCTGTATGTGTCAACTGATAAAATAATATCGGAAAATATATTTCTGATAATATTCAATGCTTTATCGAGTCGTTTTTTTTCTTCTTTTACAGAAATAAATTCTGCACCGGGACGAGAAGAAAATGCACCGACATCTATAATATCGGCACCTTCGCTTACAAGTTTCTTTACTTTAAAAGATATTTCCTTCTCAGCCGTATATTTTCCTCCGTCATAAAACGAATCGGGCGTAATATTTAAAATTCCGGCAATTTTAGGTTCTGATAAATCGAGTAATCTTCCGTTACAATTTATTGTCATTTTCTAATTTCCTATTAAGACAAAAGGCGACCAAAAAAACGGATGTGCATAAGTTCCTCCGTTTTTAATCATATCAGTTTTAGCTTCATATAATGCTGTTGATTTATCTTCTTTTTCGATCAGTATATTTTTATAGAAGCTGAACATAAGTTTTGTTGTTGATTCGTCCGATACTTTCCACAGAGAGACTATGATGTTCTTTGCTCCTGCATAAAGCAAAGCTCTCGAAAGTCCTATAACTCCCTCGCTTTTAGATATTTTACCTATACCTGTTTCGCAAGCCGAAAGGACTACCAAATCGGCATTAAGTTCTAAATTGTAAATCTCTCCGGAATACAGAATACCGTCGTTTTTGCCGTTTTCGGGATGAAAAATAAGCCCGGAGAGTTTTGGCTCGTAAGTATCTACAATTCCGTGTGTTGCAATGTGTATGTATTTGTAGTCTTTTAAATTTTCTTGTTTCATAAAAGTTTCTGTTGCCTGTTTTCTTAAAACTTCTTTTACTTTCTTGTTCTCGGCGGTAAACAAACTGTCTATCATTTCAATTTCTCTTTTACTGCCGGGTAAAGAGGTTACACTGAAGTTTCCTATCGTTCTGCTCGTACCGTTGTCAAAAACAGGAGCAACTCCGAGCCAATCAATGTTGCCGCTGCTTTTTTTACTGTTTCGGGATTTTAAAAACAAGCCTGCCGAATAATCATAATTTATTTGATATTTGTTTATCAAAAAAGGATAATTTTTAAAATCATTAACATCTCCCGTATATTTTTCGGTAATTAGGGCTTCAAACGGTATCAGATTTATTATACCGTCAGGGATAACAGTAAGTTTTTTAATGTTATCGGGAACTTTGTCGGGAAAGAATAAATTATAAAGTTCATTTGCTGATTTTAAATATTCAGGAAATGCTGATGCGTAACCGGATGTTATATTTTCGTTAAATTTTTTGATTTTATCATATAGATCTTCAGGTTTATCAGAAAAACTCACGATTAAATTTTCTTTTGTAACGGTAAAAATAAGTATGTATTCTTCTCCTATAAAATAACTTCTTAATGCTGTTTCGTCATTTAATTCTTTTTGTATGTCTTTTAAGTTAAAATCTGCAGTTTTATACTTTGATTTAAAATATTTCGGATATTCTTTTTCAATTTTTTTATTGAGTTTTCTTAATTCGGTATTTACGTCAAAAAGTTTATCGTTCAATTTCTCAATTTCTTCGGTATTCTCTGCTATTGCAACAGATTTTTCCAGTCCTGCAATTTCGATTTTATATTTTTTCTCTAATTCAAGAATATCTTTAGGTATTCCTGAAAAAGAGGCAGCTTCGGCAGCTTCAACGGCATCGGACAATACGGCTGCTTTATTTTTTTCGGCAAAAATAAATGCTTTCTCAACATATTTTTTTTTCTCTTTTTGTGAAGTTACGGCATACGACAAACCTATTGACGTAATAACGGCTTGTTCGTATATTTTTCGGGCATTATTTCCTAAACTTATTTTATCCTCTTTCTTTATTACCGTTTTTCTTGCTTCAATTATTACCGAATCGCAAAGCAGATAATCATCATAAGCTGATTTTATAAAATTAAGAAGAGAGTCTTTCTGATATAAAGACATAAATGCCTGAGCCTTTCCCTCTAAGGATTGTAAAAGTTTGTTTACGTTAGTGTAATTTTTTAATACCGGATTAATGAAGTAATCATCAGGAGCCGGGTTAAAATCTCTTACGTTTGCCGCAATACTCTTTTGATAATACATCAAAGCGTTATGAAAGTCCTCAAGTTTAACGTAAATCTGACCTATGTTTGCATAAATATTTACAAGAGTCGTATTTTTATTTCCGTAATTATGCTCCAAAATATCAGCTGCTTTTTTTAAGTATTTCAAGCCGTTTTCATAATCTTTTCGTTTTGTGTAATTATTTCCGATATTGTTGTAAAAAATTGCAAGTTCAGGATGATTTTCACCGTAATACGCCTTTTTTATATCAACAGCTTTTTCATAAAACTTTAAAGCTGATTCTTTTTTGCCTTGCTTTTCAAGAATATAACCTATATTATTACAAGTTCCGGCAATATCGGGATGATTTTCACCCAAAACCCTTAATTGTATATCGTAAGCATCTTTGAAAAAAATAAGTGCTTTATCTGTATCGCCTTTTTTGTTATAAATAATACCAATATTATTTAAAACGTCGGCTACGGATTTATGATTATTTCCGTAAATTGATTTATTTATATTTAATGCTGTGTTAAAATACTCCAAAGCTAAATCATACTCATCGTTATCAGCATAAATACTGCCTTTACCTGTATAATATTTTGCTGTTTCCGGGTTATTCTTTCCGTATGCCGCCAAACTTATATTCAATGCTTTATCAATATATTCCAAGGCAGTTTTAAAATCACCGTTTGCCTGATATATATTCGCGATATTATTGTAAGTTATTGATAACATCGGGTGATTTTCTCCGGCAAGTTTTTTCTTAATTTCTAAATCTTTTTTATAATATTCAAGAGCCTTTTTATAATTTCCTTTTTCGGAATATGCATTCCCGAGGCTGCCGTAAATATTTGATTTTTGAAAGTTTTCCGGTTTATTAAACTTTTCATTTATTCTGAGTGCCTTACCATAAAGCATTATTGCAGAATCTGTTCTGCCTTTATATGCGGCAATTTGCCCTTGTCCAAGATATATATTTTGTAAAAACCTGTTATCATTTCCGTATTTCTGTAAGGCAATATTCTCAATCTCATTCAAAATAGTTTCAGCATCCTTAAATTTATTGCTTTGAATATAAATATCCGCTACTGAGTATCGACACTGGATATAGTTTCCTATATAATGATTCTTCTTAAACAATTCTGCAGCTTCTGAGAAATTTTTCTCTGCATTATTAAAATCAAATTTTTGTTTATATACATTTGCCTGTTTAAAATAATCAACAGCTTTTTTATAATCGGCATTATCGTTTTGAGAAACTGCAGGTAATGTTGATAGTAAAATAACAGCATATAAAAAAGTGAAAAATTTCATAATAAACTAGTTTTTTATAATTTTACAAACAATAAAATTACTAATTATTTTCTTTAATCTCTTTTTAATTATATGAATAAAATTTCCGATAACACATTCAGAGTTGATATTGAAAAAGTTATACGGTCTCAGAAAAATCGGCATATAAAAAAGATGCCAGGTTTTGCCGTTCGATATATTAAAAAAGTTATAAGAGAAGATGAATTAAATAAAATTACGGAATATGCAGGCGATTCTAAAGGTATTGAATTCATAAAAAAATCAATGGAGTATTTGAACGTAAAATGCAATTTTTACGATAAAGAAAATATTCCGAAAAAAGGCAGGTTTATTTTTGCCTGCAACCACCCCCTCGGCGGAATTGATTTTTTTGCCGCAATACTTTCGATAAATGACAATTACAAGAAAATAAAAGTTATTGCCAACGAACTTTTAATGCACGTAAAACCCTTGCAGGATATTTTTTTGCCTGTAAATGTTTTCGGTAAAAATTCAGAAAAAGCAAAAGAAAATATTATCAAAGCAATGGCATCGGAAGATATTCAAATTATGACATTCCCTGCAGGCGAAGTTGCAAGAAAATATAACGGTAAGTTAGATGACGGAAAATGGCATCGCAGTTTTATCAGAAGTGCCGTGGAATTTAAAAGAGACATTATTCCCGTGTTTATTGATGCCGAAAATTCCGATAAATTTTACAGAGTTGCAAACATCAGAAGAACACTGAGATTAAAAGCCGATATTGAACTTTTTTTACTGCCGCAGGAACTTGTAAAACAAAAGAACAAAACAATAAACGTAACTTTCGGAAAACCTGTCTCTTATAAAACTTTTAATAAATCAAAAACACCTTTTGAGTGGGCACAAGAAGTTAAAAAAATTGTTTACGAATTAAAAAATATGAATAACTAAGTATGAATAAAAAAAATGATAACAATAATGAAGTCAAGTATCAACAACTTGATATTGAACAGATAATAAGAAATCAAGAGCATAAAATAGTAAAAAATCTGCCGAAATTTATAATCAATTATATAAAAAAATCTTTTCACCAAGAAGAGATTAATGAAATACTCAAAAAAAATCGTGATAAATACGGGACTGATTTTGTAAATGCTGTAAGTGACCATTTAGAATATAAAATTACAGGATATAATGAAGAGTTATTGCCCGATACAGGTAAGTTTATTTTTGCAAGTAACCATCCTAACGGCGGTGCAGATTTTGCAGCAGTTACAAAAATTTTAAGCCGTAAGTATAAAAATATTAAGCTGGTTGCCAACGAAATGTTTCTTCATGTTGATAATGCAAAAGATATGTTTCTTCCCGTAAGTATTTTAAAAAGAAACGAAAAAGATAAAATAAACAGTATTGACGATCATCTTGCTGACATTGAAGGACAATTATTAATTTTCCCTGCAGGTAAGGTTGCAAGAAAAAATAAAGGCAAATTAGATGACGGTCCGTGGCACAGAAGTTTTATAAGAAATGCAATTATTTATAAACGGGATATTATTCCGATGTTTGTAGGCGGAGAGAATTCTGAAAAATTTTATCGCTGGGCAAAAACACGTAAATTTTTCGGTATAAAAGCAAACCTTGAATTTTTCTTATTACCCGGTGAAGTATTTAAAAAAAGAGGTGCAACTATTCCCGTAGTTTTCGGAAAACCTATCCCCTACACTACTTTCGATGATTCCAAAGACCATTTAGAATGGGCACAAGAAGTAAAAAAAATCGTTTATAAGCTTGGTGAAGATTTTAAAAACCGTTTAAACCCATAGTAACAGTAGGTATCAATAATAAAAAACCGAGAACAATTAATCCGATAATAAAAGGAGTAATCCATTTTACCCATTTATCATAAGGAATTTTTGCCACACCGAGAACACCGATTAAAACACCCGAAGTAGGTGTTATCATATTCGTAAACCCGTCGCCGAATTGGAAAGCAACAACCGTTGCCTGCCTCGAAATTCCTATATAATCGGAAAAAGGAGCCATAATAGGCATTGTAATTGCTGCTTTTGCCGAACCGGAAGGAATTACGATATTTATTGCCGTTTGTATCAAATACATAATTCCTACGGAAGCTATTTTTCCGAAATTTTTCATACCTTCGGCCATACTGTGCAATATTGTGTCAATAATATGCCCTTCCTGCAAAATTATTACAATACCGCCGGCAAGTCCCACAACAATTGCCGCACTCATAATATCTTTTGCTCCGTCAAGAAAATGCTTCGTAATATCATTAGGCGAATATCCTACGGCAACACCCGTCAGCAAACCCATTGCCAAAAACAAGGTTGCAATTTTCATAATATACCATCCGTAACCCATTACACCTATTATCAAAAATATAATGGTAAAAGCCAAAAGGTTAAGAATGAAAAAATGAACGGATTTTCTTAACGAAAAAAAACTTGTAATCGCAAAAAGAACGGTTGCAACAGGTATCATAGGTGCCTTAAAACCGCTGTTTCCTATTTTTAAAGTTGTTTTTTCAAATTCAAAAGAAAACAAAACAAGTGAAATTAAAATAAAAGCGAAAACAAACCACGCTTTTTTAGGCGTGTGATATTTTATCTCATCAAGCTTTTTACCGGCACCTCTTTTTCGCCAATATTCATCGGTTTCGTAAACAAGTGATTTTTTCGGATTTTTCTTAACCTTATTTGCATACCGCAAAATAAATATTATTCCGAAAGCATTAATTATCAACCAAGTAACAATACGGTACTCAATTCCGGAAAAAAGCGGCAACTCGGCAATACCTTGTGCAATACCTATGGTAAACGGATTTAAAATTGCACCGGCAAAACCCAATCCCGCAGCTACAAAAACAATCGCAACACCGGTTATAGAGTCATAACCCATAGAAATTGCAAGCGGAACAAGAATAACGATAAACGCAATTGTCTCTTCGCTCATTCCGAATACTGCACCGAAAATACTGAACATCAACATTATCATCGTAAGAATAATATTCTGCACACCGAGAAACCGAAGGAATTTATATTTCTCCAATTTTTTTGTAAAATTTAAAAAAGCATAAATGCCCACATCAATGGCTTTTGTTGTATTCATAATCCAAAAAGCACCGCCAACCATTAAAATAAAAACTATAATACCGGCTTGTTTTTCAAAACCTTTATACAGTGCAGCAAAAATTTGCCACGTTTGCGGATTATTTTCGACATACTCAAATTTGGGCTCTTCAACTTTCTCGCCGTCAATTATATGCGTTTCATAAACAACTTCTTCTTTTCCGGTTTCCGGATTAATTTGCTTTACGTATTGTCCGCCCGGAACAATCCAAGTTGCAACAGCGGCAATAATAATGATATAAAAAACAATAACATAGGTATGCGGAATTTGTTTCTTCTTAAACATATTTTTTCGGTTCTTAATTTTGCCTCGTAAAGAAATTATTTTTTCACCAATAAACCAAATTCAAAATATACTTTCCTTTTTTAACTTTCCCCTTTTAACATTTTCCTTTTAACTTTGTACTTTCAACTTTATACTTTTAACTTTCAACTTTCAACTAAAATGAGAATACTCATAAAAAACATAAAAAAACTCGTTCAAACGGAGAATAAACCCAAACTTAAAGTTTCCGGAAAAGCAATGGCAAAAATCGGCAGCATAGAAAATGCCTATCTGATTCTAAAAGACGATTTAATCGAAGATTTCGGAAAAATGAAAAATATGCCCGAAATTGAAGGCAATTACAAAAGTATTGATGCCTCCGAAAAAATGGTTTTTCCGTCTTATTGCGATTCGCATACGCATTTGGTTTATGCCGGAAGCCGCGAAATTGAATATAACGACAAAATAAAAGGTCTTTCTTACGAAGAAATTGCAAAACGCGGCGGCGGAATCCTGAATTCTGCAAAGTTACTGAATAAAACTTCCGAAGACGAACTTTATGAACAGGCATTGCCGAGAATCAACGAAATTATATCGCAAGGCACCGGAGCCGTTGAAATAAAAAGCGGATACGGGCTTACCCTCGAAGGCGAATTAAAAATGCTTCGCGTAATAAAACGCCTGAAAGAAACAACACCGTTAATCATTAAGTCCACTTTTTTGGGAGCTCATGCCGTTCCTTCCGAATATAAAGGAAAACAAAGCGAATATGTCGATTTTGTTATAAACGAAATTTTGCCGAAAGTTGCCGAAGAAAAACTTGCCGATTTTATTGATGTGTTTTGCGATAAAGGATTTTTTACCGTTGACGAAACCGATAAAATTCTGACAGCCGGAGCAAAATACGGCTTACGTCCGAAAATTCACGCTAACGAGTTGGATTATTCCGGAGGCATACAAATCGGCGTAAAACACAATGCCCTGTCGGTTGACCACCTCGAATATGTCGGTGATGAAGAGATAAAAGTTCTGAAAAATTCCGAAACTATGCCGACCATTTTACCCGGTGCCGCATTTTTCCTGAATATGCCCTACTCTCCCGCCCGCAAAATGATTGATGCCGGTTTACCGATTGCCGTTGCTTCCGATTTTAATCCCGGCTCATCGCCTTCCGGAAATATGAAATTGATGGGCTCATTTGCAAGCGTAAATTACAAACTTACGGCAGAAGAAGTGATAAACGCAACAACAATCAACACAGCTTATGCAATGAATATCAGCAAAATAACGGGCAGTATTGCCAAAGGCAAAAAAGCTAATGTTTTTATTACGAAAGAAATTCCGAGTATTGAATATATGTCTTATGCTTACGGCAGTGATTTAATTGATACGATTATTTTGGGCGGGGAAATTATCCGCAAGTCAGAGTGCGAATAACATAACAACCGGCAAGTTATAGCGATTTTTGCATACTTTTTTAGGATAGTGGAGCAAAAAATCAGCCAAAAAATTTGACTGATTTTTCATATTACAGTATTTTTTGGATATTTTTCACTAACTTAAAGTCTCAATTTTAACCGTATTTATTTCTTTCGGTGATATAAATTTT
Organism: uncultured Chlorobiota bacterium; assembly: GCA_947311125.1. GTDB lineage: Bacteria > Bacteroidota > Bacteroidia > Bacteroidales > JAADGE01 > JAADGE01. The sequence continues at coordinate 292 of CAMZKI010000013.1, read as the reverse complement.
ATAAAATCAATATTTTTTATTCTTTTATTTTTTCCTAAAATATATTTTATGTCAAAAATTTTATTTTCATCTTTCGTTATTGAATATTCAACACTTGGACCATTCTTATCTAAAAATAATATTTTGCCGTCAAAATTATTCTTTACTTTGAATTTCTCAACTACTTCACTATAATGTATTTCGATATTTGTTTGTATTTCTTTAATCATAATATTAGATATTTAAAATTCAAATATAATTCATATTAATTTTTTACTCTATTTTGTTGTAAGTTCTTTTCTTCTTCCTTTTT
>CAMZKI010000012.1 GCA_947311125.1 uncultured Chlorobiota bacterium | reverse complement strand
TAATATAATTTATGCTTTTATTGGTTTTCTCCAAAATTACAAAATTATATGACTTTCTTAAAGATAATATATTTGAGAAATTTTTTATTATTTCAAATTTAACATATTCGGAGGTTGTTCTGGATTTTTTTCTTAATAATTTAAAGTTTAAATTTTTTTTTAGGTTATACAGGTATATTTTTTCTAATTTAAGAGCATCTGCAAGCCTGAATATCATACCTAAATTTCCGTAATCGTTAACACCGTCTGTGAGAATGCATATCGGTAAAGTTTTTATTTCATTTTTTTGTTCGGGTATAATTTCATTATGGCTTAATTGTTTTTCGTTCATTATTTTTTATGAAAATAAAAAAGCAGCCCTGATAAGACTGCTTTTTTTACAGGTTGATAATTTTATTGATTTTTAACCAGACGTATTCCGGCAAGACCTTCATTACTGCTTTTATCTAAGTTAAATCTTCGGCTGTTTCTTAATACATCGGGACGACACATATAGTTCCCGCCTCTGCATACTTTGCTGATACCGGATTCCGGTCCTGTAGGGTTATCTGAGGGTGAACTTTTATAATAATCCGGGTCATACCAGTCGTAACACCATTCCATTGCATTACCTGTCATGTCGTAAATGCCTAATTCATTAGGTTTTTTTTGTCCTACTTCGTGAGAAGTGTTCCCCGAATTGTTAATATACCAAGCAACTTCGTCCAAGTCATTAGATCCGCTGAAAGCATATGCTTTTGATTTTATTCCGCCTTTTGCGGCATATTCCCATTCTGCTTCGGTAGGAAGTCTGTAGCCGTTTGCTCCGGGAATAAGAGTTGCCGTAAAACGATTGCTGTCTCTTTTAAGGTCGTAGCATTTTTCTAAACGGCTTGCTCTGCTTAACCAGTTGCAATACATAACAGCATCTTCCCAAGTAATATTATTAATAGGAGACATAGGCTCTCCGTCCGGAAGTCTTTGTCCGGTTACTCTGCAAAATTTTGCATAGTCAGCAACAGTTACTTCATATTTTGATATAAAAAAGGAATTTAATGTTACTTTATGTTCCGGTCTTTCATCTGCATTTGCACTGTAATCGTTGCCCATATAAAAGTCTCCGCCTTCAACTAAAATCATTTCAGGACCTAAATCTTGTGCTTCTCCGAGATTAAATACTAATAAAAAAGCAATTAATGATGTTAAGATTCTCATAGTATAAAATATTTGAGTTTGAAAAAATTTACTAAATACAAGTTACAAATTTAATTTATAATTTTAAATTATGAAATAATTTCTTTAAAAATATTCTTTAAGAAGATTATCAAAGTAATCTATTGTTTTTAATAAGCCTTCTTCCGGATATATTTTAGGTTCCCATTTTAATACCTCTTTTGCTAATGAAATGTCAGGTTTCCTTTGTAACGGATCATCCTCCGGTAAGGGTAAAAAACTTATTTTTGATTTTGAATTTGTCAGTTTAATAATTAACTGTGCCAGTTCAAAAATGGTAAATTCTTCAGGGTTTCCGATATTTACGGGACCGTGAAAGTCTTCCGGAGTATAATTCATCATTTTGTCAAGTCCTGATATTAAATCGTCAACATACTGAAAACTTCTGGTTTGGCTACCGTTGCCGTAAATTGTTATTTCTTTATTTTGCAATGCCTGGACAATAAAATTAGAAACAACCCTGCCGTCGTTAGGGTGCATTTTGGGTCCGTAAGTATTGAAAATCCTTACAATTTTTATTCTTACCTTATTTTGTCTTTGGTAGTTTATGAAAAGGGTCTCGGCTACTCTTTTTCCTTCGTCGTAACAGGAACGAATACCGAGCGGATTTACATTTCCCCAATATGTTTCAGGTTGAGGGTGAATTTCCGGGTCTCCGTAAACTTCGCTGGTTGATGCCTGCAGAATTTTTGCATTGACTCTTTTTGCCAACCCCAGCATATTGATGGCTCCCATAACGGATGTTTTTACCGTTTTTATAGCGTTATATTGGTAATGAACGGGAGAGGCAGGACAGGCAAGATTATAAATTTCGTCAATTTCTGCAAAAAAAGGCATTGTAACATCGTGTCTTATCAATTCAAAATACGGGTTGTCAAGTAAATGAATTATATTTTTTTTGTTTCCTGTAAAGAAATTATCCAAAGCAATTACTTCATTTCCTTCGCTGAGTAATTTTTCGCATAAATGTGAACCTATAAATCCGGCTCCTCCGGTTACAAGAATTTTCTTCATTAGGACTTTATTATGTTACTTGTTAGTTATGCTTTATTTTTATCTGCCTATACCGAAATATTCAAAGCCGTTTTCTTTCATTTCTGAAGGGTCGTAAATATTTCTTCCGTCAAATACAATAGTTTTTTTCATTAATTTTTTCATCATTTTATAATCAGGCACTCTAAATTCATTCCATTCTGTTACAAGCATTAATGCGTCTGAATTTTTTAAAACATCCCATTTATTATCGGAATAAACTATCTTATCGCCCAATATTCTTTTTGCTTCATTAATTGCTACAGGGTCGTATGCGTATACTTCGGCACCTGAACTTAAAAGTTTGTTAATAAGTACAAGAGAAGGGGCTTCTCGCATATCATCGGTATTTGGTTTGAAAGACAAGCCCCAAACAGCAATTTTTTTACCTTTAAGGCTGCCTTTATAATATTCATACAACTTATTGTATAAAACAGATTTTTGTCTGTCGTTTACATTTTCAACTGCTTTCAGTATTTCTAAAGAATAACTGTTTTCTTCTGCTGTTTTTATTAAGGCTTTAACATCTTTAGGAAAGCAAGAGCCCCCGTAACCGGCACCGGCATAAATAAATTTATTTCCTATTCTGGAATCAGAACCTATACCTTTTCTGACATTTGTTACATCGGCACCTACAATTTCACATAAGTTTGCAATGTCGTTCATAAAACTTATTTTTGTTGCCAGCATTGCATTTGCTGCATATTTTGTCATTTCAGCTGAAGGTATATCCATAAATAAAATAGGATGTCCGTTTAAAACAAACGGTTTATACAGGCGTTTTATTATCTTTTCGGCTCTTTCTGATTCAACCCCCACTACAATTCTGTCCGGTTTCATAAAATCTTGAACAGCACTGCCTTCTTTCAAAAATTCAGGATTTGAGGCTACATCAAAGTCAATATTTGCATTTCTTTTTTTCAACTCATCAGCGATAACTTTTTTTACTTTTTCTGCAGTTCCTATAGGCACTGTACTTTTTGTAACGAAAACAAGATAATCTGTCATATTTTGTCCAACTTCTTTTGCAACCTGCAAGACATACGACAAATCTGCACTTCCGTCTTCGTCAGGCGGGGTCCCGACTGCAGAAAACACTACCTCGGTATCTTCTAAGTTATTTGCTAAATCAGTTGAGAAATTTAATCTTCCTGCATTAACGTTTTTTTTAACCATCTTTTCTAATCCCGGTTCGTATATGGGAATGATTCCTTTGTTAAGGTTCTCTATTTTTTTACTGTCGATATCAAAACAAGTTACTTTTATGCCTGCTTCCGCAAAACAAGTTCCGGACACTAAACCTACGTAACCTGTTCCAACCATTGCT
>CAMZKI010000011.1 GCA_947311125.1 uncultured Chlorobiota bacterium | reverse complement strand
TTTAGTGTGTGATACCATTTCAATAGCGTTAGTTCTACACCAGCCAACTATTTGTTCCGGAGACCAATATAGTTTAAGTTTTGACTCTATTAAACGCTTCATTGAGTCTGTTAACTTTGTTTTTAAATGTTGATCCCTTTTACGCTCATTTGCAAGCATTTGAGCATACTTAGCATTGTATACTCGTTTCTTACTGTTGCGTTTTAGTTCACGATATAGCGTGCATTCAGGAATTTTTAGTGTCTGGCAAATAATTTTTTTTTGAACTTTTGCTTTTAACATCATTTCAATACTGTATCTTTGGTCGTAAGTTAAATGTTTGTGCTTCATAATACAAAGTTTAGCTTTTTCCCTTGATTTTTAAAAATCAAGGGAATGTTTTTAAACTAAAACTTGCATTAGCATTTTAATCTAGGTGCTTTTTTGCTTTTTTTTTGCTTTAAAGCAATCTTATTCTCTTTTAAAGCATTGGCTACTAACAATAAACTGTCATTTTGCTTTTTTTCTGCTTTTTAATAAAAAAGCAAAAAGCAATTATTATTTATTGCCGGTATTTTTTATAAATCTTTGTATGAATAAAAATGTTTTATATGGTTTCTTGGCTCTGCAATTAATGTTATCTTCTTTATCAAAGAATACTTTTATATGACGTTGAAGTTCGGGATATTTTTGGTATGTAATTTTGTATATTTAAAATTTTAGCTACAATATTTAAAGCTGACACAAATTGTTTATCGCTGACCTCTTTTTCGGCAGGTTTGTAGTCTTTATTTTTTAGTTTTTCTTCATTAAAATACAATATTTACGAACTTAAATCTACTGTGATAGCCCGATAAATATAGATTAAGGGCAATAAAATCGGTATAAAATTTTTACGTTTGTTTACCCAACCTTTTTTAGTGTAAAGAACAACGTATTTAAGAAATTTAAGGCATTGTCCATACTCTTAATAATATCTACATTTTCCGAAATAATAAGGACTTTCAACTAATTCTTTAATCGCCTGCAATGTGTATATAAAATACGGAGAATCGTTATCGTCAGGGTTATAGTTTTTTTCGCTATTTTTTAGAATATTTTCTTTTAATATGTAATATTGTCAAGAAAGTTGTTACAACTTGTAAAATATCTGCGAGTAACTCTATATCCGACAAAACTTTCGTATATGATAATTTACAAAAGATTAAACAATTCGTCATCAACAACTCCCTTTGTATATTGCATACTTATTTTTATATCAGAATGTCCGGCAATTTTCATAACAAGATAAGGGTTTCCTGTTTTTTTGCCTAATAAAGTGAGGCAGGTATGTCTTGAGATATGAAAACTTAAAGGTTTTCGTATTCCGAGAATACCTTTTATTATTTTTAAATTTCTGTTTACGGCTTGATTTGTCGGGACTTCAAATATAGTATCGTCATTATTTGCAAGATATTTTTTGAAAATTTTTTCCGGCTTTCCGTCAAATAGTTTATATAACGGAAGAGTAATACTTTTGTTTACCTTTTTCATTGTCAAATATAATTGTAAGCCCTCGCTATTTTCTCTTATATTGTCTTTTGTAAGGTGTGAAATATCTCCGAAACGAAGTGCCGTATATGATGAAAACAAAAACAAATCTTTTACTTTTTCGAGCATCGGATTATCCGAAAAAGACAAACTTTCTATTGCTTTTAATTCATTTTCGGAAAGGGATTCTTTCGATACTTCTCCTTTTTTAACCTTATAATCAGGGACAAATGATATTTTTTGAGTTTTGAATGCTAAATTAATAAAATACCGTAATATTTTCATTTGTCCGTGAATTGTAACTTGCCCAAGCAATTTTCCGTGCGGAGTTTTCTCTTTATGCAGAAAATTATCAAAATTTCGCATAAACATATAATCAATTTGGTCAAAACGCAAATTTTTATTAAACTTTAACAGGCGATTTACAAGGACTTTTCTTTTAACTTTTGTTGAATTATTAATGGTCTCATCTTCATTAAGGACTTTTAAGCACCATTCAGGAAAACTTATTTTACTGCTTTTCTTTAACAAACCTTTTAATATTTTCAATGGTTACATCCTTTCCTTTATCTCTTTCGTATAATTCAAATTCTTCAATTTCAGAAATTTTATCATACAGATAATTATTTATTTTTATATTATTAGGGTGTTTTGAATTTACTCTAAGTCGTTTATCGTTCCATTCATTTGCTTTTATTTGTATTTTTGTTGAAAAATAAACGGTTTTTCTGTTTAAAGTAACTCTAATTTCGACAGGTGCTTTTCCTTGAGAGTTAAGTTTATTTTTTCGGTTAAATACTAATTGATAGGTTGTTTTCATATCTACAGGTAAAACATAGGTAAAACATTTGCCTGCAAATTTATGTTTTTTTGATTAAAACCCTCTAAAACACAGAAAAGGCAGTATTTTCCTTGAATACTGCCTTTTTACGATAATTATTATTTTAATTGTTGTGACCCCGGCGGAACTCGAAATACAGGGTTTGTCTTGCTAATAATAAATGTGTTATGTGTTTTGGAATAGCAGTAGGTAAAGTATAGGTAAAACATATATGCTTGTTTTGTCTTGAAACTCAGATGTGAAATTTAGTTGTTTCAATATTAAAATTTATGTTGTTTTCATTATTTCTCTTAATTGTTTGATTATTGCAGAATAAATTTGAGGGTCGAGAAAATCAATTGCTTTCATTTCAGAAATAATATTTTCGATATTATTTTTAGACAATAATAATCTGTCTTTTTCAAAATAGTTCAGAATTATCAAACAGTTCTTCTTATTTTTATCATTTAAATTTTGAATAAATGTCTTAAATAATAAATTAATTAATATATGTTTCGGAATATTATTTTTTATCTTGTAATAATCTGAAATAATATCGAATTTGTTAATGAATTCGTAATCAATATCATTTCTTCTTAATACAAGAATTGTTGCGTCATCTTTTATGTAATTTTCATAATAGGAAGAAAGTTTTTCAATTGAAGCTTTTAAATCAGGTTTGCCTATCGCATTTTTTATATCTTCATTAAATGTCGGGAGACAATTGTAATAACCGTCACTTGCAAGAATTACCGATTCGCCCGGGTTAAATTTAATCTTTTCAATATTT
>CAMZKI010000010.1 GCA_947311125.1 uncultured Chlorobiota bacterium | reverse complement strand
CTGAATGTTCCTATATATCCTTTATTTACACTTACAAAGTCTAAACCTATCATTTGGAAATCCTGATAATATGACGGAGGACTAACATGGACACAAATAACACCTGCAGGCAATGCATACTACGGCGGAATATCATCCGTTCCCGGAAAACCAAACACATTTGTCAGCGTGGGTTCTGATTATCAAACACCGTATATGGGCGTTTCAATGTCTGTTGACGGCGGAATGACTTGGGTTAATACTCCCTCATATTATCAGGATTTCCAAATGATAGGTTTAGACTTTGTAAGTGTAAATAAAGGATATATAGGAACATTCAGAGGGGATTATACCGGAGGTATGTTTACCGGCACTTTTGATTTTATCTTTCCTTCATTCTCTCAAGTTGATGCTTTAAATAATACAGACCTTTTCTGCACAAACACGGATATAACTTTTACTGATGAATCATCCGGAGACTTTGATACATACAACTGGGATTTCGGAATTGATGCAACACCTGCTACAGGAACAGGAACAGGCCCTTTTAACGTGCAATATTCCTCTGCCGGAAATAAAACCGTAACATTAAACATAAGCAATACTTCTACCGGAGAAAGTAATATTTATCTTAAAAACATTACCGTAACAGGAGTAATACCTGCAGATATTGATACTATTTACGGTGCGGTAAACAGTAATAACACTACGGAAATTTACAGCGTTACAAACCAGACTGACGTAACATTTAACTGGAGTTTAAGTTCGCCAAACTGGTCGGGAGAAAGTACGACTAATACTATTGAAGTTACATTTAACAACGGTGATACCGGAACAATATCAACTTATGCCGAAAACGGTTGCGGACAGGGTGCCGAGTTTGTTCTGAGTGTTACCTCTACCGTAAGTATTGAAGACATAAAATCGGGAATAACCGTTTATCCTAATCCGGCGTCAGACTATATCATTTTAAAAGGATTTGAGAATAAAACTTTTGAAATTTTCAATATGTCGGGGCAGATTATCTTCTCTAAAGAAATAAAATCACAAAATGAAAAAACGGACATTTCTGCCGTTAAAACAGGAAGTTACATTATCAGAGTTTCGGACAAAAGCAAATCTTATACCGGTAAATTAATAATTAATTAAAGCATATCATTACATTAACGAGAAAAAAGCACCTTTTCGGTGCTTTTTCTTTTTCATAAAAGAATAAATAAAATATTTTTGCATACGAAACTTAATCAGATAAAAATGAAAGCATTTTTTAATACTTTATTCCGAAACTTTTACAGAGAACCAAAACCTCACAGAGTATTTTTTATGAAAACTGAAAACATATTAGATACCGATGAGGATAAAACAGGTTTAATTATTGATATTAAGCATGATGACAAGTATAAATTTGAAGAAATAAAACTTACCGAAAAGCCTCAAATTGAAACAAAACAAAAAGGAATAACGGAAGTCAGCCAATATCTAATTTTGAAGTATTCAAATCCCGGCGGAATTTATAATGATTTAGCAGCCTTAAAAGAGAAAAATAAAGGAATAAGCATTCTGCATTTAAGCCCTAATAATCAGGCATATCTATACGGAGAGCATACAGGCTTACAAATAATTGAAGTAACAGAAAGTTCATTAATATTAGAAGGAAAAGAGGCAGATACTTTTTTTCATGTTGATTTTGAACTGGCACTTAAAATTATTGATTCCCATTAAACATCTATTCTTTTCTGAAAGAAAACCCGCCGACTCCTCGGCGGGTAAAATCTATGAAAAAAAACGACACAAAACTATTGCACTCCTGCAACAATTTAACTCTCAAATATACAATTTATTTTTTAATTAACATCCTTAATTCCTGAATTTCTTTTTTAAGTTTTTGAATTTCCGAATTTTGTTGTCTCAACACATCAATCTCTCTTTGTTGTTTTTCAATTTGTTCTTGTTGTTCCTGGATAGCTTTTATTGCAATAACACCAAAATCAGGATAATGCAGAGACAAGTATCCGTCCTCTCTTTCATAAACTAATTCGGGAAAATATTTTTGAACATCTTGAGCTATAAAGCCGATGTTTATATTTGCATTTTCATCAATATTTTTTAATTTGTATGAAACCGGTTTTAAATTTGAAACTTTCTCAAGTACATTGTCAGGCATAGGCTCAATTTGTGTTTTTAATCTTTTGTCAGAAGTTGCCGTCCAGTTTCCGTTTGTGGCAATATATGCAACCCTTGTTCCGTCATCTGCAAAACTTAAATAGGTTCCGCTGTTATAAATTTTCCAGTTACTTGTATTGAAAGAACTTTCAAATTTTAAGCCTCCGGAGCCTGCCTGTGCATTATCTGATTGCTTAATATGGATATCCGTATTCGGAACTGTTTTTTTTACGCCTAAATTTCTTGCAATGTAAGTATTCCCGTCATCCTTTACTCTGAATGCAATTACACCTGCATCCAAAACTTCAAAATCACCTATCCCTGTCATATCGTATCGTAAATCATAAGTTCCGCTTATTGTTGTAATCTTAGACAATGTTCCGCCGAGTTGTATATCATTTCCTACTTCTGTTAATCCGTTACTCGCCGTTGTAGCTTCTTGTAAAATGCCTGCCCAACTTGAGTTTCCTGCTCCGTCGGTTACTAAAACCTGTCCGTTTGCTCCTCTGTTTAAAGGCAAGGTAACAGATGTATTATTACTTTCTTTATTAAATGTTAAAGAACCGTTAACTTTTAAGGAATCAGAAATAAAATTACCGTAAATAAGCGGCTCACCGGTATTTGAATTATCAATATACAATTTGTCTGAAATACCAGGAAAAGTATCAGCAACATTATATCCTATAAGAATATTTCTGCTTCCTAATGATTCTCCGTTGGCAAGCTCTCCGGCACCGTATCCGATGATTACGTTTTGACTTCCGGCCTGAGCCCAAAAACCGGCACGGCTGCCTATTATTACATTACTGCTTCCTGTTACATTATATGTAGCTGCACCGTTTCCGAGATAAACATTATCTCCTCCGGCAGCAGAAAGCCCTGCACTTTTACCTATTGATACTGTAAATCCTCCTGTAGAGTTACGCCCGGCATCACTCCCCAAAATAACATTATAGATACTTGTATTCGCTCTTCCTGCTTGATTTCCGAGATAAACATTATCGTGTCCGGTTAAATTAGAATAACCGGCTTGATTTCCTATAAAAATATTATCATCACCGTCCCAACTTGTAGTTCCGTTATTACTGAATCCGGCATTGATTCCTATAAAAATATTATTTTTAGCCTCCGTATTATTAAATCCTGCCTGATTTCCCAAAAATATATTATCTAAACCGGCTGTATTGCTGTATCCTGTTTGATACCCCAAAAAAACATTATTCGAACCGGAAAAATTAGAAAATCCGCTTTGCGTTCCCATAAAGATATTATTGCTGCTTTGATTTCCCGAAACAGCATCTCCGTATCCGGATTGAAGTCCGATAAAAATATTATTATTTGCAGAATTCGGAGTTCCTGTCCCTACATGTTTTCGTCCGGCATCTCTTCCGAGAAAAATATTATCGCTGTTATTTGTATTCTCAAATCCGGCATTACTCCCTATGCTGATGTTATTTCCTGCAGTTGTAAGATTATAACCGGACTTATAACCTAATAAAACATTATCGGAGCCGAGAGTGTTACTGTAACCTGCTTCATAACCGAGAAATACATTCCTGAAACCGAAACTGTCGTTAGTTGTCGTAACTTCTCCGACATTATTCAATCCGCTTTTGTAACCGATAAATACATTACTTCCTCCTGCAGTATCATTCATCCCTGCCTGATAACCAAAGAAGGTATTGTATTTTCCCGTGTATTTTCCTGTCTGAAGCGAGTCTCCAGACCTGTGTCCTATAAAATAATTATCAGGAACCATATACATATATTTACCGTCATATGTTACCGCTTTACTTCCTTTTGCAAGACTGTAACGACCTACTGCAAAACCGCCCGATACGCCTGTAAAAACTCGCGTGCTGTCCGGTGTTACCTGAAATAAATCTGCTTCCGTTATTGCTTTCGCCGTTGAATAACGACCTACTGCAAAACCGCCGGACACTGCTTTTCCTTTTACGGGATTAACTATGTTAAATTTTGTTAAACTCGGGGTTATTACCATCAGAGGATTTCCGTTCATATCCTGAACTTCAAGTAAAGTATCCGTTGAATTTTGTGCTTTTATTACAAGCTTCTTTGTAGGAGTACTTGTACCTATGCCTACATTATAGGTTGAGTTAGATAAAAAAACACTGCTCCCTTTTCTTGACCATATTTCGGCATTGGAGGACAGGTCTATCCAGCCGGCTGTCCCGTCAAGTGTTTTTCCGTAAATGAAAAAACTTTGTGAGTTTGTATCGTAAACTAAAAGTCCTTCGGCAGGGGATGCTATTGCCGTTCTTTGTGCTGATGTCATACGGGGTATTAATATACCGCCGGATGTTGACTGGATATCAAGCATTGCAGAACCGTCGGGAACGGCTGATGCATTATTTGATATTACTACTTGGGAGAAACTTATTTGAGTAAAAAGAACAAATAGAATCAGAATAAAACTTAATTTTGAATACATTTTTTTCATAGCTGTAAACTTTTTAAATTATTTTCAAATTTAATTATAAAAACTTTACAGCTATGAAAAAAATGTATTCAAAATAAAGTTTTATTCTGATTCTATTTGTTCTTTTTACTCAAATAAGTTTCTCCCAAGTAGTAATATCAAATAATGCATCAGCCGT
>CAMZKI010000009.1 GCA_947311125.1 uncultured Chlorobiota bacterium | reverse complement strand
CTGGAATTTTCCGAAACAGCAGAGTTTATTTCAGCAACCGATGTTACAAACTATTTTTGCGACAAAGGGCTGGGAAATCCTGAATTTGCCGTAAGAGAAACTTTAGATTCGACAATTGTACACTTGCAGTTTGCAGACAACTTTCCTGACGGACAAGAAGTAAATATAAGTATTTCAGGAATAAAAGACATAAACGGGAATATAATGCATGATACAATTTTAACATTTTCTTACTACACACCGAAAGAAAGTGATATTGCAATAAACGAAGTTCTTTTTAATGCTTATCCGGAAGGAACAGACTTTGTTGAACTTTATAACAAAACCGAATATCCTGTAGACTTGGTCAATTTACAACTTGCAAAAAGAGATGAGGAAAATCCGGACAGTATAATTCAATTCTCGCCTTTGTCTGAAGAAAACAAATACTTTGAACCACATACATACTTAGCTTTTACAATAAGTAAAAAAGGCGTTTTATGGTTTTATATGAGTCAAAACGAAGAGAATATTTATGAAATTTCGGAATTTCCGACTTATCCTGATGATGAAGGGACTGTTGTATTGCTCTATAAAGATACGCTCATTATTGATGAGTTTCATTACAATGAAGATATGCACTTTCCGCTTTTAGATGATAATGAAGGGGTTTCGCTCGAAAGGGTAAATTTTGAAAAGCCGACACAAGATGCTTCAAATTGGCATTCTGCATCCGAACTTGTTGGTTTTGCAACTCCGGCGTATGAAAATTCACAATATAATGACGGTTTGAATTCTGATGATGCTCCGGTAAGTGTTACCCCGCATGTATTTTCTCCGGATAATGACGGTTTTGATGACTATGCAAATATTAACTTCAAGTTCAACTCTCAGGATAATGTTGCCTCTGTTTATATTTTTGACGCAAAAGGAAGAATTATAAAAACTTTAGCGGAAAGTCTTTTGCTTTCAACGGAAGGAACAATTGTTTGGAACGGAACCGAAGACAGCGGCTCACTTGCTCCGGCAGGAACTTACATTGTTTTCTTTAAAGTCTTTGATGCAAACGGCAATGTTAAAACGTATAAAAATACGGTTATTTTAGCAAAGAAAATATAGAGGGTTGATGAGATATGACATAATCGCAGTCGGTGCCGGAGCATCCGGGCTTTTAGCATCAATAAGTGCCTCGGAAGAAGGAGCAAAAGTTTTGCTTATTGAAAAAATGAGCAGTGAAGCCCGAAAAATGCTTATTTCCGGTAAAGGCAGATGCAATATTACAAATACTGCATATCAATCCGACTTTTTCAGGAAAATATACCCGAAACCAAAGTTTTTAAAACATGCTTTTTCATCTTTTTTCTCAAAAGATATTATTAAACTGCTGGAAGCTAACGGGTTGAAAATAAAAGAAGAACGGGGCGGACGTATTTTTCCTGAAAGCGATAAAGCAAAAGACGTTGTTGAAACACTTCTTAAAATTGTAAAACACAAAAATATTACTATACAAAAACACACAAAAGTTACTGAAATTATTACCGAAAATAATATTTGCATAGGTGTAAAAATCAAAGACAAAAACGGTCGGGAACATAATGTTTTTTCAAACAGCGTAATTCTTTGCACCGGCGGGAAATCTTATCCGGCAACCGGCTCAACCGGCGACGGATATACCTTGGCACAAAAACTCGGACATAAAATTAACACTACATACCCGGCTTTAGTTCCGTTAATTACCGAAGGTAATATTGCGGAGAAACTACAAGGCTTAAGCCTGAAAAATATTAAGGCAATTCTTTGGATTAACGGGAAAAAATATCGTGAAGAATTCGGAGAAATGCTTTTTGCACATTTCGGTTTAACGGGTCCTGTTATTCTTACTTTAAGTCGCTTTGCCGTTGAAGCACTTGAAAATCAAAAAAAAGTTGAAATTTCAATAGATTTGAAACCGGCTTTAGGCGAACAAAAACTTGACAGCAGGCTGCAAAGAGAACTTAACAGAAACGGTAAAAAACAAATTCGTAATGTTATGAAAAACCTGCTGCCGTCAAAACTCATACCTGTTGTATTACAGCTTGCAGAAACAGATGAATTTAAAGAATCTAATCAAATTTCTGCCAAAGAAAGAAAAAAACTGAGGATGCTGCTTAAAGACTTTCGTTTTCAGGTTAGCGGACACAGAGGATACAAAGAAGCAATAGTAACGGCAGGCGGTGTGGATTTAAACGAAATTGACGGTAAAACAATGATGTCAAAAATTGTTAAAAATTTATATTTTGCAGGAGAAATTATTGACGCAGATGCAGAAACAGGCGGATATAACTTTCAAATTGCATTTTCAACAGGATGGCTTGCCGGCAGAAGTGCCGGGAAAACTTTATCTTAAGAACATCATTTAAAATAAAAAGACAGGATTAATGATATCTTTTTTTAAATCTCTGTATCTGTCCGACAGAATTTATATTGCGGCGGGGATAATAATTGTGTTTTTTATTGCGGGATATTATATTCCTTTGTTTTATGCTGCCGGAAAAGTGCTTTTACTTATTCTTGCATCTTTGGTAGTTATTGATATTTTACTTCTTTATAACAGTTCAGTTTTTAAAATTAAAGCCAAAAGACAGTTGCCTGCTAAACTATCAAACGGAGACGATAACAAAATAGATATTTACATAAAAAATAATTATAAATTTTCCGTTTATACTGAAATAATTGATGAAATACCCTTTCAGTTTCAAAAAAGAGATTTCCTGATAAAGAAAAAACTCCGAGCCGGAGAGGATACAACCCTAAATTACATTTTGCGTCCCGTAAAAAGAGGAGAATACAGTTTCGGAAACTTAAATATTTACGTTTCAGATTTCATAGGCATAATTAAAAGACGTTTCATTTTTGACAGTAACGCTAAAGTTCCCGTATACCCGTCGTTTATACAAATGCAAAAATATGAGATTAAAGCTGTATCAAATAATTTAAGCGATTACGGTATTAAAAAAATACGAAAAATCAGTAATAACAGAGAATTTGAACAAATAAAAAGCTATGTCGCAGGAGATGATTTCAGAACAGTAAACTGGAAAGCAACAGCAAGACGGTCGCAGCTTATGGTTAATCAATATCAAGATGAAAAAGCTCAGCGTATTTACAGTATAATTGATATGGGAAGAACCATGAAAATGCCTTTTGACGGAATGTCTCTGCTTGACTATGCCGTAAATGCCGCTTTAGTAATTTCAAATATTGCTTTAAAAAAGCACGACAAAGCCGGGTTAATAACATTTTCAAAAAATATTCACAGTATTGTTCCGGCAGACAAAAAAAATAATCAGATAAGTAAAATTTCCGATGTTTTGTATAAGCAACAGACAAATTACGATGAGGCAAATTTTGAATTGCTTTATACGACCGTCAAACGAAAAATAACACAAAGAAGTTTGCTGCTTATTTACACAAACTTTGAAGGCTTTGTTTCTTTAGAAAGACAACTAAGGTATTTTAAACAATTAGCCAAAAACCACCTTGTTGTTGTTATCTTTTTTAAAAATTCGGAATTAAACAAACTTATCGAACGTAAAGCAAAAACGACTTTAGATATTTATAACAAAGCAATTGCTGAAAAGTTTAAATACGAAAAAGAGTTAATTGTAAAAAAATTAAAGAAAAACGGTGTTTTTTCCGTTTTAACCGAGCCTCAAAATCTTACTGTCGAAACTATTAATAAATATTTAGAACTAAAAGCAACAGGTTTATTTTGATTTATCAGACACAGCAAAACAGATATTAAAACAGCCGGGCAAATCGCTCGGCTGTTTGTTCTTTTAAAAGTATGCTTTTTATTCCGTAAAACCCTTTCTTTTCAGCAATGCTTCGGGAGAAGGACTTTCACCTCTGAATTTTTTATACAATTCTTGCGGATCTTCGGTTCCTCCTTTCGATAAAATGTATTTTCTGTAAGAAGCGGCAACATCTTTATTAAAAATATCTCCTGTTTCTTTAAATGCCTGAAACGCATCTGCATCCAAAACGGCAGCCCATTGATAAGCATAATATCCGGCAGAATACCCGCCGCTGAAAATATGAGCAAAATTAGTGCTTCTGTATCTGAAAACAATTTCCGGAATAAGACCGATTTTTTCCGCAACGTCATTTTCAAATTTATTGACATCTAAGTTCTCTTGTTTTTCTTTTATTGTGTGCCAATACATATCCAAAAGTGCAGCTGCCGTATATTCGGTCGTAATAAATCCCTGATTGAAATATCTGCTGTTTTGCATTTTTTCTATTAACTCATCGGGTATAACATCTCCTGTTTCATAATGTTTTGCATATAGTTTAAGCATTTCAGGTTCTGAAGCCCAATTTTCCATAATTTGAGAAGGCAGTTCAACAAAATCTCTTGCTACGGCAGTTCCGGACAATTTATTATATGTGCATTCGGAAAGAAGACCGTGCAGTGCATGTCCGAATTCGTGAAACATAGTTTCTACCTCTTCAAAACTTAAAAGAGCAGGCTTGTTTCCGGAAGGTTTTGTGAAATTTGTAACGTTCATTATAACCGGCTTAACATCTTTTCCTTTTCTGTGCGATTGTTTTGTGAAACTTGTCATCCAGGCTCCGCCTCTTTTGCTTTCTCTCGGAAAAAAGTCGAGATAATAAATCCCGATATGGCTGCCGTCGGCATCTTTTACTTCGTAAACAATAACGTCTTTGTGGTAAACGGGGACATTATCCAATTGAGTAAAAGTTATTCCGAATAGTTTATTTGCAAGCAAAAACATACCGTCTCTTACATTTTCAAGTTTAAAGTACGGTCTTAATGCTTCTTCGTCTAAATTATAACGTTCTTTTCTTATTTTTTCTGAATAATACCACCAGTCCCACGGCTCTGCTTTAAAATGGCTTCCTTCTTTATCAATCATTGCCTGAATGTCAGACACTTCTTGCTTTGCAGCTTTTAAGCCCGGTTCCCAGATTTTATACATTAAATCAAAAACATTTTCGGGAGTTTTTGCCATGTTTTTATCTAAAATAAAGTCGGCATGAGTTTCAAAACCAAGCATATTTGCTTTTTCTAAGCGAAGATTAACAATTTGTTTTATAATTTCTTTATTGTCGTTTTCGTTATTATTATCCCCCCTGTTAACATATGCTTTAAATATTTTCTCTCTTAAATCTCTTTTTTCGGAATAAGTCAAAAACGGTATTAAACTCGGTTTTTGCAGGGTGAAAACCCATTTGTCTTTATACCCTTTTGTTTCGGCTGTTTCTTTTGCCTGATAAATAACAGACTCGGGTAATCCTGCCAAATCATCTTTATTTTCAACTACAAGTTCAAAAGCATTGTTTTCATTCAGTAAATTCTCCCCGAATTTTAATGTCAGCATTGAAAGTTGCTTATTTATTTCTCTGAAGCGCTCTTTTTGTTCGGGTTTTAAATTTGCTCCGCCTCTTACAAAGTTTTCGTAAACTTTTTTCAGAAGCATTTTTTGTTCTGTATTCAAGTTTAACTCATCTTGTTTTTCGTATACTTTTTTTACACGCTCAAATAACTTTTCGTTTAAGGCAATGTCGTCTTTGTGTTGAGACAGCATCGGAGAAATTTCTTTTGCAATTTGGTTAATGCTGTCATTAGTATCGGCACTTTTAAGATTTTCAAAAATGTTCTGAACTCTGTCAAGTAACTCTCCGCTGTTATCTAAAGCTACTAATGTGTTTTCAAAAGTCGGCTCTTCCGTATTATTTACAATGGCATCAATTTCTTCTTTTTGAGCTTTTATTGCTTCTTTAAATGCCGGTAAATAATGCTTGTTTTTAATTTTTGAAAACGGCGGAACTTCAAAGGGTGTATCAAATTTTTCTGCCAATAACGGGTTGTTTTCCACGGTTTTGTCTTTTTGATTGCAAGCGGTTGTAAAAATGGCCGCAAATACAAAATAAAAAATAAGTTTTTTCATATTAAATTAAATTTAACACTGTTTACAAAATCCAAATTTGCAAAATATTTTCTCTTCCGGGAAATTTTTCGTATAAAATACAATTACCGTATTACATACTTACGATAAAAGGTTGAAAAAAAAGAGAAACCTTTCTTTTTCAACCTTATGTTCCGAAATTAAAAATCAGTTTGAAATTTTAACAGGTTCAGATTCTGCCTGTATAATTTCTCCGTCGGTATTTTTACTTAAAAAAGCTATAAGTTCAAGATGTTTTATATTCCAGTTTTTGTCAATTTTAAATGTAAAAGTCTTTTCAAATATATCATCTTTATTAGCGGAGTTTAAAATTTTTTCTCCGAATGCTCCGTTTAAGCCTTTTCTTAACATATGCCTGTGAACATAATTTTCAACATAATCAGAACCGTCTTGTTGCGGAGCAATTATACTGTCTTCCGTAACATACAAGCCCAGGTTTATACTTTCTTCAATGTTATTTAAAAACTCAACGGTTATATTTGCCGTAACAGAGCTGTCGTTATTGTTATAATTTGATTCTATTACAATGTTTGCGTCAGGAGTTTTGCTGTATAAAACATCAACTGCAGACAGCCAAATATCTCTTCCGAGAACCAAACTTCCGTTAAACTCTCTTCTGTTTACCAGTCCTCCGGGAAGTCCTTGATTTGAAATGCCGTAAAATTCGTCTAATGTATTTCCGGTTTCTGTTCTGAAATCTTCGGGAAAATCCGGTTCGTGAGGAGCAGCAAAAAAGCTTACGTGAAGAGCAACAGGTATGATATGGTCGCAATAGTCATCGTGAATTTCATTAATAATACGTGCTGCATCCGGACAGTTGGGGCAGCGATGTCCGGTATAATCTTCAACAAGTATTTTTCTAATCGGTATCGGTTGTGTTTCATCGCCGCAAGTTCCGGTTTCTCTGTCTTTAAGCGGGTTATTTATTTGGTTACATGCGAAAAGAAATAAGAAGAAAACGGTATATAAATATGTTTTCAGAAAGTTCATTTTATAAATAATATTAAAAAGTTGAAGTTATTGTCAGTGAGAAGCCGTTTGATGCCGGGACTGTTCTGCAAACCCCGCCTACACATGTTACACCTTCTCGTTGTTTTCCGTAATTAATTTGTATTCTGTTTGCTTCTTTAGTATAGCCTCCCGAAATAATAAAATAATGAACGCGGCGGTTGATGTCCGGATTCCCGTAGTTATATTGATCGGATATTGCAAAAAACCAATGCGGAGATGAGGTATATTCGAGCGTTGTCATATACCAGTCACCGTAATCCTGTTTTTTGCCGGAGGGTTCTCTTCCTGTTATCAAAATTTCATTTTCGACACGCAATGCATTTTTTGAGTTAAATTTATAGGTGAAATCTAAAATTCCTATATCGGCATGAATCATTCCGTACTTTCCTTGTATGACGAGTTTGTTATAATCTTCATACATATAAACTGCACGGATTTTTAATTTTTTACTCATTTTTTTTTGAATCTCTATATTAAAATCTCTGAAAAAAAGTTCTTCTCCTATTGCAAAAAAATTTGAAGTATAACCGTTAAGGTTTGGAATTTCGTCATTCGGGTTTACGATTATTTCTGTTTTTTGAATTGAATTTACTTGTGAATAATTAACACTTACGTTCATCCCGTATTTTCCTCCGAGCTTGCTTTTTCTTTTAAAATTACAGAAAAACTCAATGTTTGCTCCTATTTGTCCGTTTGGTTGCGTTGCAAAAGGATACATTGCTCCGAAAGCATATGTGTGCGTTTTTGTAATTGCCGGTAAATAATTAATATTAAGGTCGTTTATCGTTGCTGCTCTGTCGGAGCGGAAGCTCATATTGTCCAATCTTAACATACCGAACAAAATTCCTATCCCTTTTTTAGACCAAGAACCGTTTATCAAAAGAGCATTTCCGTCTTTAAATATATTTCCGTTATCGGAAGAAGGGTCATTAATTTTATATGCGTATTCGGAAGAAAGAATAAAAGCGTTTCTTGACAGGTTGAATCGTCCGGAAAAAGCACCTACATTTTCGGGAAAATTATATACGGGGTCAAAGTTTTTTTGGAACTTACTTACAAAACTTCCTCCGATGATTATTCGGGTTTTTGCATCGGTTAATTTTTTAAATGTTTCGTTCAGGGAAATTTCACCGTCAAAACCTCTTACAATTCCGGGTCCGTAATCCCAATACAATTTTTGCTTTCCGATTAAGCCCGTAAGCCTGACTCCTTTAACAGGAATGTACTTTAGCCGAATTCCGTCAAGAGAGTTATCAATTCCGAGAGTTTTGTCTTCATATGTTCTGAGAATAAGCCCGTTGCCGAATTGCTCATAATAATTCCCGACCGTAATTTCAAAATCATCGGAAACGTATGAAACATAGCGATTTGCAATGCCTTGTCCGTTATATCTTTGATCATATCCGAGCAGTGTATTTAAATATGCTTCATAACGAAGTCCGGCAGAAAAATTGCCTTTTGTATATGTGAAGTTTGCATATGTATTCATTCGCATAATTTCATCAACCGATTCGGCTTCTATAAGAGAGTCGGCAGAGTATGTCTGTGCGTTTAATTCAAAATTGCCGTGAAATTCCCCGTAATCTTTTCGGTTTTCCTGAGAAAGAACAAACAGCGGAAAAAACAGTAACACGGTTAATATAAATTTATTCATATAAATCAATTAAAAAGCCGGAATGTCCGGCTGTCTGTTAATCTTATTTTTCAGGTGTTATCTCTTTTAATATTTTGTATATTTCGTCTTCATCTCCCGGAGAATATGAGTTGTGTTGCCATATTACTTCTCCGTTTTTATTTAAAATGAAAGAATGAGGAACGTTAATAACGTTCATTGCTCTTTTAAAATCACTGTTAGGGTCAAGTAATATCTCAAATTCCCATGCACGACCGTTTACAAAAGGTGCTACGCGACTCATACTTTTTACATCGTCTATTGATACGGCATATACCTTTAGTCCGAACTCGTCTTGCCAGTCTTCGTAATTTTCGTCAACGGCAATTAATTCTTTTATACACGGTTTGCACCATGTTGCCCAAAAACTGAGAAAAATCGGACCGTCGGGGTTTTTAATATCGGAGGTATTGAAAGTTTCTCCCGTTAATGTTTTTATGTCAACTGACGGGAGTTCTGATTTTTTTTCATTCTGAGAAAAAACAACGTTTCCGTATAAACTTAATACTATCGGAATTATAATTACTCTCATAATTTCTCTATCTTATTATTAATTTTTTTGTATCAACCGTTAAGCCGTCAGAAATTACGGAGACAAAATAGATTCCGTGAGAAAAGCCGTCTGTTTTGAAAAAGTTTTCATTTTTATCGGTAAGAACGTTTTTTTCAACTTTTCCCAGTATGTTTGAAATTATTATTCTGCTTTTATTTATATTATCCGGAACGGTTACCGTAAAATAATCTGTTGCCGGGTTAGGGTATATTGACATCTGCAAGTTTTTAATATCTTTAATACCTACATAATTTGCATCGTATTTATAAGCAAACTGAACATAGTTATTTGCCTCATTACCGTCTTCATATATTTTTAAAACATATTCCGTAACTTTAGGGTCTCCGTCTTGAATGTGGTGAAGAAAATGGACATCTGTTTCTGCAGACGTAGCACCTGCATTAAGATAATAATGAAATGTTCCGGCAGGATCCGGATAAACAGCTCCTTCTGTCATACCATAATAACAGGCACCAATACAAAATTCCATTCCGTCTCCTCTTGCTCCCGTAATACTGACAGATTTTAATCTCAATTCAACTTGGTTTGCCGAACTGTTGGTAATTAAAGTAACCAATCCCTCGGTATCATTGTTAAAGGTAACGGTATCATCGTTATTAATTTGATTTCCGTTTATGTCTGTTATGCTTATTTGCGCCCAAAGACTTAAGGACAAAGAAATAAAAATAAAAAATAAAAGCTGTTTTTTCATAATATATTTTTTTAAAGACAGAG
>CAMZKI010000008.1 GCA_947311125.1 uncultured Chlorobiota bacterium | reverse complement strand
GTACTTTATATAATAATGGTTTCAATTCCTTTTGCCGAAATAGAGCCGGTTTTTTATTTCGGAAGCATCAATTATTTGTTTTTATATATTCCTGTATTGATTATTACAGATTTATTTATTAATTATTCAATTGTTTTATGGAAAACAGAGTTTGTTGGAGAAAAAAAACAAAGGGAAGAAAAAGACAAATCAATATATTTAGAATTTTTTCTTGCATTTATAATCTATTTTTTATTTTTCGGAGCACCGCGTCTTTTATTATTACAGAACAGTTTTCATATAACAACTTTGTTATCGGCAGTTTTCTCTTTAATGTATTTTGTTTGGAAAAGTTTGGGAGGCAGGCGTTTGTAATAAATTAAACTCAACTTTGAAATCAAATTTGTTGATTTTCGGAGTAAATAAGATTTTTTTATACGAATTTAAATAATTTTATATGAGAATTTTTAACAAATTGATAAAATATATTACGAATCAATCAAAATGGTTTTGGATAACCGTACTTGTTACAATAGTTATTGACGGCTTAAATTCTGCGTATATTGGAAAAATACAGGATTTTTTCTATAAAATTCTTGAAGGAAAAGATACAAAATCCATATTTTCGCTGCTCGGAATATATTTAATTTTTATTATTCTTCTGATTTTTATAGGAATGATGAGTTCGTACGAAAAACAATCGTACAATTCAAAATCAAAAAGACTTATCAAAAAAGTTTCGGAGTACCTTACCGGAATAATGATTTTCGGATACGGTATTATTTTGCTTATGCCGTCAACAAATATTCTCGGAATAGGCAGTGATATTTCTGCTTTTTCGAGCAATACCCAAATGATATATTTTATGATTCTCATAGTTTTGTATTTCACTATGATAATATTTGCTTTTGTTAATTTCAAAACTCGCTATGTACTCGGCAAATCAAATTATTTTTACATTTATGTGCCGATACTTATTTTAATTACGCTTTTTGTCGATTTTTCGGCAGCTTTATGGAAATATCAACTGTTTGACCCCGAGCATATTGCCGACCCGCAAAGGTCGTCGCGTATTTTAGAGTTTTTTATTTTATTACCGCTCTATGCTCTTTTTTATGCGGCACCGCGTTTTGTTTTGGTAAGAAAAAGTTTTAATGTTTTTACATTTTTGTCAGCATTATTTTCAACAGCTTATTTTGTTTGGAAAGGATTGGAATTTATTGAATTATAATTTTTATTTTTTTAACTCTTAAATTTTTATATTATGAAAAGAAAAAGTTTATTAAGTGTTTTATTTATTGCTTTTGCAACAATATTTTTTATTAGTTGCGGAGGAAACTCCGACAACGGAAACTCAAAAAACGATAAAAAAATGGGAAATTTTTATGAAAAATTAGTTAAAAACGGCGGCGGCGATTTCAGAGATGTTACAATAAACAAAACAACGCTTGACGAAGCTAAAAAAAATGAAGAAGAAAGTGCATTAGCCGAAAGTACAAACCAATACGTAAAATACAGCTATATGATAGACGATAACAATCGTTATGACGTGAAATATTATTTTGATGAAAACGGAAAAATAAACTTGATGGCTGTTGATTATTATTCGTGGGGACCGACCGGTGACGAAGCTTTTGAAAACGGAACAAAATTGTATGATAAATTTTTTAAAGAATTTACAGATAAATACGGAGAAGGCAAAAAATTTTCTGAAACAGAATATCATTTCTTCGGAAAATCGGAAAGCGGTGCAGATATAAAAATATTACTGTCCGATACAAGTCAAAAAGGTTCAAGCGGAACGGTTACCGTAAATGTAAGTTTAAGATAATTTAATTAAAAAAGACACTTCGGGAATATACGAAGTGTCTTTTTTGAATTTGCCGAAACAAAATATCTTTTGGTCAAATTATAAAATTTTTAATTTTCATTCTCTTTCAACAGTTCTTATCGTCAAATCATCATTGTAAATTACACCTGTCGTCATTTGAGGGGGACAATACAAACCGAAATGTGCCTGAGCAATTCTGTTTTTTATATTTTTAACTTTTGCATAAGAAACCAATTCTCCGTTTTGCCACACCTTAGCGTAACCTCCGTTTCTGAAATCCAAATATATCGTTAATTCTACCCATTCTCTCTGAGGGAATCGTAAATTATCAGTTTGGAACAAGTGTTCTTGTTGCCCTTGTTTAGGAACATTTTGCAAATGAACAAAACCGTCATAGTTTAGATTTACCAATACTGTTCTTGCCCAATTATCCGACTTGTCATCGGTAAAAGTGGCAAAACTAAACCAGTCATCCTCTCCGCCCAAACTGTCAGGTTTCAGCTCCGTATCAAGCCATACCCACAGGGTTACGTAACAGGGTGTTTCAAACGGACCCTCCGGTGTATTTTGAAACTGAACGGTCGGATAGCCCCTGTGATTGTTATTTACGAAACTTGTTGACGGAGGATTAGCTCCTGTTATCCATGCTTTATGCGAAAATGTTCCGGAATGAACAACGGAATCTGACAGTTCATGAAAAGAGGTTCCTTTATATCCTTGCGGGGTTATATAGAATCCTGCAAAATCTTCAACTGTTTCAAACGAAGAACTAAATTCTCTTTTCTTAAAATTATCTTTTCGGCAGGAAATAACAGGTGCTATCGATAATAAAATAAGAAAAGCCTTTATTATATTAATGTTTCCTTTTTTGTCCATTCTGTTTTTTGTTTTTTTATTGCTGAAATATTGAAAGCTAAATTGTATTTTTTATAGATGCAATATACATTTTTTATGTTTTACAGATTTTATGGTAAAAAACTGTAAATAAAACAGGTTACCGGGATTTATATACTTTTTAAAAACCAAAGAAGATATTTGCTGCGACATAATCTCTGTTTAAATTTGTAATGAACTCTTTATCAATATCATACGGAGTATGGTTGTACGATAAATCAAAACCTGTTGTTTTTTGGTAAGACATATTTCTGCGTATGCCTATTATTAACGTAATTGAAAATGTCGAGAGAAAGTAAATACTTTTTTCATTATATATCTTTTTTGAAACAGTATAAATAGCTCAGAATAAATAATTTTATTCTTCTAAATCGTGAAAATATTCTTTAAGCATATAAGTTCTTGCAATTAAATCAGTTTTTTCATTAAGGAAATAGTTGTCACACTTTATATTCTTTAATTCCGGTAAAAGCTCTTCAAATATTTTCGTGAATTTTTCAGAATAAACATACGCTTTTTTTTCATTGCCCGAACCCGTTTGTTCCGATAAAGATTTTATATATTCCAATTTGTCTGTTATGTATTTAATTTTGCAAATTCGGTTTATTTTATTTAAAAAAACGGTTAAATCAAACAAATATATCGCTAAAGGCTCCGGTATTTTTTTTAAATTATTTGCCATAATTATTTCTCAAATAATTTATTTGTTTCTGAAATAAAATCCAAAATCTCTTTTTGTCCTGTTTTGTTAATCGAAGAACTTATAAAAAAATCGGGAATTTCTTCCCATGTGTTAAGAAGTTCCTCTTTGTAACCGGATATATTTTCCTGAATTTGTTTTTTTGACAATTTATCTGCTTTTGTAAAAATAATAACGAAAGGGATACCGTTTTCGCCGAGTTTTTGCATAAAATCAAGGTCGTTTTTTTGCGGTTTATGTCTTATGTCAATTAAAACAAAAATGTTCATCAAATTTTTCCGGTTCAGAATATAATCTTTTATAAAGCCTTTCCAGATATTACGTTGTTGCCTTGATACTTTAGCATATCCGTATCCGGGTAAATCAGCCAAATACCAACTGTCATTAATTAAAAAATGATTTATTAGCTGTGTTTTTCCCGGTTTTCCCGATGTTTTTGCAAGATTTTTCCTGTTTGTAAGCATATTTATTAAAGACGATTTGCCGACATTGGAACGTCCCGTAAAAGCATATTCGGGTTTGTCAGGGTTAGGGCATTTTTTATAATCGGTATTACTTATTACAAATTCTGAAGTTTTTATCTTCATTATAAAAATATTATATTTTTTGAATATTTTCGTATATTTTAAAAATTCCGCTCATTGCACTATCCCGTATTTCAAAACCTTGTATGTAATGAGGTATGTGATAATCCCGCGGGTTAATTCTGATAAGAATTGTTTCAAATTCCGCAGCCAGCCTTTCCGATTTCATTCTTACGGTAGGCACGGCTTTTCCGGCTCCTGCCTCAATTATAACGGGTCTTTTGTTTTTGTGTTTTAAATTAATGAGCCAATCATTAAACCGTTCACTTTGTTCTCCCGAGCGGTGTGACAGCCAACTCCAATCTCCGAACATTAAAATATTAGGACGTGCAATTGCTCCGCATTCAGGGCAAATAGGCAGAGGCTCTAAAGCTTCAAATTTTTTGTTGTCAATGTTTATTTTTAGCTCGTTTGTTCCGTAAATTTCGGAACTGCAGGGAACTGAACATTGCAGATGGTTTATTGAGCCGTGAACCTCTTCAATACAATTTTCCGTAAATCCTGCTTTTTGAAAATGCCCGTCCACATTTGATGTGTAAACAAAATATCCGTTTTCTTTATTTTCTCCGAGCTCTCGCAAAATATCAAAACCTTTATGCGGATGTGTTTTTTTGTAAAGATTGTAACGATGTCCGTAAAATGCCCACGCAAGTTTAGGGTTTTCTTCAAACCAGCGGGGATTTGCCATTTCGGCAAAAGAAATACCGAGATGAGATATTGCAGGATATTCTTTCCAAAAGCCTTTGTTCCCTCTGAAGTCAGGCAATCCGGAATCTACTCCCATGCCGGCACCGGCGGTTATTATTAAAGCATCGGCTTTTTTTATTGCTTCTGCCGCTTTTTTATATATGTTGTTCATAATAAATATTTTAGCAGGCTGTTTACGTTTTTTGTTCGTATTTTTATGTTATTTTCGTTTCTTCATTTCTTCGTCATACATTGTAATTTGTTTTTCATTATAAATGCTCATTGAAGGTTTTCCGTATTTCTTTTTAACTGTTCCGCTTACGCAGATTTTTTTGTTTAAAAGATATTCTTCAGGGGTATAACTGAAATTTACGATATTATTTTTCCAAATTGTGCACCAAAAAAGTTGCTCCGGAAAATCTTGGTCAAAATTTAAAAAATAATTGCCGCTTCGTGTTTCGTGAACTTCAACAACTGTTCCGCAAACTTTAGCTTTACTGTCGTAGTATGAGCGGGCCATAACCGTATTAATTGCATTTTTAGGAAGTTTGTTTCGGCTAATGGGTTTTCTGTTATTTTTTCTGTTTTTAGTTTGCCAATGTTGTGTATCAACGGTTTTTTCAAATTTATTCTGAATACTGTCGGGTAAGGATGCAAAAAAATTGATACCGGTAATTTTTTCAACAGAGTCAATAGGGACAACAAAACTTATGACAGGATATTCGCTGCCTTCATTAGGGATAATAAAAGCTATGCCTTCGGGCGGGTTGGTTTCTAAATCTGCTGCTACTTTATAAAATTCTCGGGGGATACTTACCTTGTTAATGCTTTTTTCAACTTTCGGCAAATCATCGGTTAGAATTCCTCCCGTAACCACGTATATGTTATGATTATTTTCGGCTACGTATTCTCTCAAAAAACTTTCCGTTTTTGCCCAAATACCTCTGTTAAAGTCCGGCAGTTGAGGAGACATATTTGAATAAAAGTAGGACTCGCTCATTGCTTCTCTGTTCCATCTGAAATCTGCCGAAGGAGCTAAATGTCCTCTGTCGTAACCGAATCCGTCGTAAGAATAAGTGCTGTCGTCATGATTAAAGTGTTTTAAGAAAAAGTCTTTTTCGACCGTTGAACCTGTTTTGACTAAGGGGTCGGGTCTGAAGTCATTAGTCCTGCCGTAGCCCTTTCCTGTAATTTCTTTACTTATAATATGGGCTACCCAATTTGCCTGCTCGTGGTCTTCGTTATATGATAAAATTAACGCATTATGATTGATAATTTCAACATCTTTGTCATATTCAGGCAGTCCTTTTTCTTCTAAATCTTTATGCAGAATTGCAAGCTTTATACTTTTTACTATTGAATCCAAAGAGTCTTTTTTTGTGTCAAGTTCTGAAATCTTCTCTTCTAACTTGCTGATTTCTTTTTGATAATCTTGTGAGAATGAAGAGTATGATACTGACATAGAAAATAAAAAAAATAT
>CAMZKI010000007.1 GCA_947311125.1 uncultured Chlorobiota bacterium | reverse complement strand
TCATTAAAAGTTTTTTCATCCAATGCCGTAATTTGCTCTTTTGTTCCTTTTCCGAAAAGAATTTGAGATGCAGCAACAGAAGTTCTGAATGCCTCATCTCCGTGAACCATTACTGTCAGTTCTTCGGCAAGTTTTTTCTGTAAAACGCGAATATGGGGAGCTTCTTTATGTTCTTTTACCAACATATCAATATCTTCTTTTTCAAGAACAGTAAATATTTTTAAATATTTTTCCGCATCCTCATCGCTTGTATTAATCCAAAATTGATAAAATTCGTAAGGAGAAGTTTTTTCGGGATCAAGCCATATGTTTCCTTTTTCGGTTTTTCCGAATTTGCCGCCGTCAGCTTTTGTAATAAGCGGACTTGTGAGGGCATAGGCTTTACCTTGAAGCATTCTTCTTATAAGTTCAGTTCCGGTGGTTATGTTACCCCATTGGTCAGAACCTCCCATTTGCAACTTGCAATTGTGTTCTTTATAAAGGTGTAAAAAATCATATCCCTGAACTAATTGATAGCTGAATTCCGTAAAAGACAAACCTTCTGCATCCTTATCATCAGAAGCATTCATTCTTTTCTTTACGGAATCTTTTGAGATCATATAGTTAACGGTTATGTGTTTCCCCACGTCTCGTATAAAATCAAGAAATGAAAACTTGCTCATCCAGTCGTAATTGTTAAGCATCAGGGCTCTGTTCTCTTTGTTTTTTGAAAAATCAAGAAATCTTTCCAGTTGTTTTTGTATTTTTTCTTGGTTCTGCCTGATAACTTCTAATGTAAGCAGATTTCTTTCTTCTGATTTCCCGGAAGGGTCTCCTATCATTCCCGTAGCTCCGCCTATTACTACAATGGGTTTATGACCGGCTCTTTGGAAATGTTTAAGAAGCATAACACTAACCAGATGTCCTATATGCAGAGAATCTGCCGTAGAGTCAATTCCGACATAAGCCGCAACGTTCTTTTCTTTAAGAGTTTCTTCGGTTCCGGGCAT
Source organism: uncultured Chlorobiota bacterium (assembly GCA_947311125.1). Classification (GTDB taxonomy): domain Bacteria; phylum Bacteroidota; class Bacteroidia; order Bacteroidales; family JAADGE01; genus JAADGE01. Next base: position 5,881 of record CAMZKI010000007.1, on the reverse strand, counting down.
TATTTGGTGTAACATACCCCTCCATTTTATTTCTTCCGTAAAATTCATATTATTAAAATTTCTGCAAATATAACTATTCTCTTTAAGCAGTAAAGAGCATACGGTTTTTTGTGTGAAAAAACTGTTTATTTTAGAAAATTTACGGTTTTTATTGTTGTCGGTGCCGTTAGTTTTACTGTTTTATAAAATTTACTCTTCCTTTCCTGTTTTCCGGTTAGAAATCCTGATTGTGAAATAAATAAAAGAATTATACTTACGATATACAAATATTTTACGGAACTTGTTATAATTCCGAGGATAATGTTAACAGGCTTTTTCATAGATACTGAACTTGCATTTTGGGCTTTATCGGCAACCACATTTGACAGCCAAATTGTTGCGGAAAACAGAACAGCAAAAATGTAAGAGTCCAGGTTGTTTATCCCTCCTCTCCATTTTTGCCCGATAAAATCGGCAAGCTCTGTTGAGACAAGCCCGAAAACTGCTATCCCGGCAAGAACTACCAACAAAGATAAAGAGTGTACGACAGGGCCTCTTTTATACCCTTTAAATATTGCCCAAATTAATATAAGAATAAGCATAACGTCAATAATACTGATTCCGGAAATATCAATTTGTTCTTTCATTTCGCTGGTTTTAACATATTATTATTTAAATTTCAACGCATTTCTTATTAAACTCCGTGTCTGTACTTTTTTAATCTGTTATTCGTTTATATGTTGCCCTAAAAACATATTAAACTGAAGCAATGCCATTTGATAATCCGGCAAGTTAGCATACCATCTTTCTTGTGCGTTTCTGTCCATTGTCATTAGTGCAGAGTTAAACCCGAACCGTTCATTAATTGCACTGTAAGCCGGCAGTGCAAATTTGTTTGCTGTTTCGTCCTGTTTGTTGGCATATAATTTTGACAAAACTTCTTGATACAAAGCACCAAGTCTTCCTACATCGTCCTGCATCCCTTCCAGATATTTATCTTCAAGAGAGCAATAATAGACTAATTCTTCTTGATAATTATTTGCCGCAGTCTTTAAAATTTCAGTTCCTTTGTCAGGTTTGTTTATTTTATAATACAGGTCGGCAAGTAAAACGTCATAATAATTATAAGGGCTAACGTTATTAGGAAACAGGTTCGTGCATTTATCCAAAACCTCTTCGGCTTTTTTATATTTTTTTTCTTTTATAAAAGCCTCGGCAAGGGTCTTGAAGCTGCTTTTAAAGTTCATTATAAAGCGTCTGTTATTTTCATCTAAATATATTTTGCCCGGATTTTTATCTAAGCCGCCCCATTTAAATTTGTTCATTAGGTTGTTATAGAGAATATCCGTATTTACACGTCCTTCGGCACCGAAAGAGCGGTTTTGGTTTTTTATGGGAACAACCTTATACGCCAAGCCCTCAAGCTGAAAATAGTCTTCAAGTTTAAGATACAGACTGTTTCCGACAGTAGTTGCAAAATATATCGGACGTTGCCATTTATTGGTTGCCAGCATATCTAAAACCATCATCTCGTTTTTGGTAATGTGCTGTTTTCTGATATCCCATTTAATCGCATCGGTAATTTCTGAAGAGTCTTTAAGGGCAACAGTTCCGTTATCTAAAACTGTTTTTTTATTTACGGGTAAAACAAATTTTGTTGTAGGCAAATAGTTAACCATCTCCCCGTTCTGTAAAGGAGCCTTATATACTTTATCATCCTGTGCAATGTGATTTATAATGGTTTGCAAGGGAATACCCGCTTTTGTTATTTTTTCGACAAGCTTAACAAATTCAGAATTCATTCTGCGAATTTCTGCCGGGTCAATGTCCAGTTTTTTATCTTTTAGAAACTGTTCATTGTCTAACTTTTTTATAAATGAGTAAAACTGAATAGGGTCGATTGTTTTGTATCCTTTGGATAGAGCGGCAAATTCTTTCGGAAATTTATCTTTAAAGTCAGTTTTTGCTAAATAGTCATAATACTCCTTAAATTTATCTTTATATTCAGTTTCAAATATATCTTTATTTGCTTCATAGCGTTCTTGTAAGTAAATATTCGGGTTTTCAATTTTATAAATAACATCACGTTTCCCTTGTTCGTATTGTTCGGGCCTTAATGTAAATTTTACCGGAGAAGAGTCATAAGCTCTTCTTCTCATTTGGTTTATGTACCAATCTGTATTAAAATAACTTAGGTTTATAACTCTGACATCGGTTCTGAATCCTTCAACTTCTTGAACATACCACAAAGGGAAGGTATCGTTGTCGCCGTTTGTGAAAATTATTGCATTTTTGTCGCATGAACTTAAGTAATTTTCAGCATAATCTCTGGTTGTATAACGATACGACCTGTCGTGATCGTCCCAGTTTTGCTGTGCCATAATTATCGGAGCGGGCAAACTCAATATAACACCAAGTATTGCAGCAGTTATTTCTTTTGTGTATTTTTTGAAAGATTTATATAAAAATGCTGCTCCGAAGCCTACATACATCGAGAAAACATAAAAAGACCCGGCATATGCATAATCTCTTTCTCTCGGTTGAAACGGCGGTTGGTTAAGATATAACACGATGGCTATTCCTGTAAAGAAAAAGAACAGCATTATTACCCAAAAGTATTGTTTTCCGAGTTCTCCTTGTTTATATAGAAAGAGCATTCCGAAAATTCCCAGTAAAAGCGGCAAAAAGAAATATGTATTACGTGCTTTGTTGTCTTTCATAATTTGCGGAATTTTGTCCTGATCCCCCAGTCTCCATTCATCAATAAATTTTATTCCGCTTATCCAGTTTCCGTCTTTAACGTTTCCGTGACCTTGTATGTCATTTTGTTTGCCGGTAAAATTCCACATAAAATATCTGAAATACATAAAGTTCAATTGATAATTGAAAAAGAATTTCAGATTTTCGGCAAAGGTCGGCGGACGTTTCGGTCTGTATTTGTCATATTGTATTTCTCCGTATCGGTTTCTTATCACTTCGTCTGTTTCCGGGTTTATTTTTGCAAAATAAAACTCATCTTCAGTTGTTCCTGTCCAGCTCATGTAACCGTGAATATGATCCGGACTTTCTGAATCGCTGTACATACGCGGAAAAAATGTTTTATATTCCGGAACATAGTTTCTTTTTCTTGTATAATCTACTATTACATATTTATCTTTTCCGTTTTTGTCTTTTTTGTCATAATAAACAGGTTTAACTTTCGGATACGGGTTATTTTCGTCTAAAGGTGCATTAAAATACTGGCCGTAAAATAATGGTCTGTCTCCGTACTGTTCTCTGTTCAAATAACTTAAAAGAGCAAAAACATCGTCCGGATGATTTTGATTCATGGGAGTTTCGGCTTTTGAGCGAATGAGAATTATTACAAAAGTTGAGTATCCTATAAGGATAACAGCAAACATTGTAAAAACTGTATTCCACAGTACTCTGTTTTTCTTAAGGGTATAATAAATACCGTATATAATTCCTGCAAAAAGCAGAATAAAATAAAACAGCAGCCCTGTAAAAAACGGCAGCCCGAAAGTGTTTGTAAACAACAGTTCAAATTTTGAGCCGATAACAAAAAGTCCTTGCACTATACCGTACATAATAATCAGCAATAAACTGACAGACACTAAAGCCGCATATATAATTCCTTTTTTAGATACTTCGTATTTTTTAAAATAATATATAAAAACAATTGCCGGTATTGCCAATAAATTAAGTAAGTGAACACCTATTGAAAGTCCCATCAAATAGGCAATTAAAATAAGCCATCGATTAGCATATTTCTTGTCGGCTTCATTCTCCCATTTCAGGATTGCCCAAAAAACAACTGCCGTAAAAAATGAAGAAGTTGCATAAACTTCACCCTCAACTGCCGAAAACCAAAAAGAATCTGAAAAAGTGTAAACCAAAGCTCCTATAAGTCCACTCCCTGTTATTGCAATTAACTGTCCTTTTGAAACGTTTCCATTTTTAACAATAACGCGTCTTGCTATGTGCGTAATGCTCCAAAATAAAAACAGAATCGTAAAAGCACTTGCCAAAGCAGACAAAACATTAACCGTTACGGCAACATTTGCAACGTTTCCGAAGGAGAAAATATTAAAAAAACGTGCTAAAATCATAAAAAACGGTGCTCCGGGCGGATGACCAACCTCCATTTTGTACCCTGTTGTGATAAATTCTCCGCAATCCCAAAAACTTGCCGTGGGTTCAATCGTTGAAAGATATGTAAATGCCGCAACGGCAAATACAAACCAGCCGGTAATATTGTTTATCAGTTTGTAGTTTTTCATTATCAGAACTTTTTTAATCATAAAAACACAGCGAAATTAAGATTTTAATTTCTATTTTTAATAATTTATTCTGATATTTTCGCTAACCTTTGCTAAAAAGATTTTATTCTTTATATTTTTGTTGCCGTATATTAAATTAAAATCAAAAAATGCCTTTAATTCTTAATATCGAAACTTCAACATCTGTTTGCTCTGTATGTATCGCTGAAAACGGAAAAAAACTTATAGGGAAAGAAACACGGGAACAAAATGCCCATTCAAAAATTTTAACTGTTTTTATTGATGACATTTTTAGAGAATCCGAAATTAAAGTAAAAGAAATTAACGCGGTTGCGGTGAGCAAAGGTCCCGGCTCTTATACCGGCTTGCGTATCGGCGTATCGGCAGCAAAGGGCATTGCCTACGGAGCAGGTGTTCCGCTCATTTCCGTCAGCACATTGCAAAATATGGCTTTCGGGGCAAAACAATTTCTTGATACGGACGAAGAGATTTTATTTGCACCGATGATTGATGCCCGAAGAATGGAAGTTTATTCGCAATTGTTTGACGACAAAATAAAACCCGTTAATAACATAACGGCAAAAATCATAGATGAAGAATCTTTCAGATGTGAACTTGAAAAAAATAAAATATATTTTTTCGGAGACGGAGCTGAAAAATGCAAAAATGTGATAACGCATAAAAATGCAGAGTTTATTAATGATTTACACCCTTCTTCTGATTTTATGATACCCTTTTCCGAACAAGCTTTCAATAACAGAAATTTTGAAGATGTTGCTTATTTCGAACCCTTTTATCTGAAAAATTTTTTGGCAACCGTTCCGAAAAAAAATATTTACAGATAAATACAAAACAATTTCTTTAATTTTCCGTTTTTTTAAATCATTTACATAAAAAACACTCAAAATGAGAACGTTACTTATTACAACACTTCTATTCACAGCATTTATCTCAAGCTCACAAAGTTTTTACGACCTAAAAGCAGAAACAATTGACGGAGAGACGTTTAATTTTTCAAAATTAAAGGGAAAAAAAGTAATGGTTGTTAATACCGCTTCTAAGTGTGGCTTTACACCGCAATATGAAGATTTACAAAAACTTTACAAAACATACAAAGACAGTAACTTCATAATATTAGGTTTTCCTTCAAATGATTTTTTAAAGCAGGAACCCGGAACAAACTCTGAAATTAAGCAATTTTGCACTTTAAATTACGGTGTAACATTTCCTGTAATGTCAAAAATTCACGTTAAAGGGAAAAAAATACATCCTGTTTACAAATGGCTTACCCAAAAAGAAAAAAACGGAAAGTTTAATTCAAAAGTCAAGTGGAATTTTCAAAAATATATTATTGATGAAAACGGGAATTTATTAAACGTTTTTTATTCAAAGACAAAACCGTTTGATAGCGAAATATTAGATATCTTAAAATAAAACCGTAAAGCATAATACTTCTTGCGGCTGTTCTTTTTTATCGGAACAGCTTTTTTATTTATTGAGATATCTAATATTTCGCTATCAAACGGTTTTGTCTTTGAATAAAAAACGTTTAATAAATTCCCGTTTTCATCAATAATATATTTTTGAAAATTCCACTTGACTTTTGAATTAAACTTTCCGTT
>CAMZKI010000006.1 GCA_947311125.1 uncultured Chlorobiota bacterium | reverse complement strand
TTTGTTAACAACTTCTGCAGGTCTCTTTACATGATGTGCGTCATGACATGTTTTACAGCCGGGAGGATTTTCACACGTATTTTTCAATACTGGTTAAAAATGACATCCATAATACTATATTGAAAAATACGTGTGAAAATCCTCCCGGCTGTAAAACATGTCATGACGCACATCATGTAAAGAGACCTGCAGAAGTTGTTAACAAATCGAAAGAATTTTGCGGGAAATGCCATAAAGAGCCTGTCCTGTCAGCAAAATACCATATCTCAAGCGGTGTAAACCAAAGCTGTTTGGAATGCCATAACGATACTGATTATAAAACTAAATTAAATAACTCTGTTCATAAAAAATTAGAATGCTCAAACTGTCACGGCTATGTCGTAAATAATATGAAAGAGCACGAAAAAGAGGGTATACGTCCGAGTGCCGACTGCTATCTTTGCCACGGGTCAATAGCAACAGAACATAAAGAAAGTATTCACGGAATATCGCTTTCCGAAGGAATATTTGAATCTGCACAATGCTGGAATTGTCACGGTTCACACGAAATAAAAAAAGTAACATCGGAAGACAGTCCTGTTTACCCCACAAATCTTGTAAAAACTTGCGGGAAATGTCATGATGATGATGCCTTCTCGGAGAAACATTATTCGGCAGTTAAACATCCTGCAAAATTATATTCAACATCAGTTCACGGAAAATTAGTTGAAAAGGGACGGTTAGATGCTGCTTACTGTACAACCTGTCATGGTGTGCACAACATTAAAAACAGAATACAGCCGGGGTCTTCAATTTCAAGTTTAGGAGTATCAAAATCCTGCGGAAAGTGCCATGAGGAAATTCAGAAAGAATACGAACAGTCAATACACTGGATAGCAGTTAAAAAGGGAGTAGGAGAGTCTCCTACTTGTAATGACTGTCATAGTGAACACTGCATAAAGGAAATAAGCACAATAGACAAACGAAAAGAAATTGAAAAATTGCAAGAAAAAACTTGTCTGGAGTGTCATCAAAACTTATTACTTTCCGAACGTTTCGGCATTGACGGAGAGAGTGCCGGCAGCTATCAAGACAGCTATCACGGTTTAGCTGTTATGAGAGGCGATGAGGATGCTGCAATGTGTATTGATTGTCACGGTATTCATAAAATATTGCCTAAATATCACGAGGAATCATCAATTAATGAAAAAAACATTACAAAAACATGTGCAAAATGCCATAAGGGTGCTACCGAAACATTTTCTAAAAGCTACTCTCACAAAAGCGGGGATACAAACTCTTCGAAATTTATTGAAAATATTGTTAAAAAAGTCTATTTCTGGCTTATTGTATTGGTAATCGGCGGTATGGCACTGCACAATTTAATTATTTTTATTTATGACCTTCGTAAAAAAAGAAAAGAAATAAATAAAAAAATCAGAATACCCCGATTTACCAAAAACGAACTTATTCAACATGTTATTTTATTAGTATCGTTTACCGTATTGGCAATAACGGGATTTCAACTGAAATTTCCTGACAGCTGGTGGTCGGAAATGCTTACTAAAATAGGATTTACGGAGCCTGTAAGACAATTGACACACAGAATTTCTGCAATTGTAATGATAGCACTCTCAATTTGGCATGTGATTTACTTAATTGCAACAGCAAGAGGCAGAGATGTACTGAAAGGCTTACTGCTTAAACGCTCTGACATTAAAGAAGCTGTACAAAACATAAAATATCATCTCGGGTTAAGTAAAAAACATCCCGATTTTGATAACTATAATTATATAGAAAAAGCCGAATATTGGGCTCTCATTTGGGGAACATTCGTAATGGCTCTTACGGGACTTATATTATGGTTTCCCACGGCATTAGGAGATAATGCTCCTTTGTGGGTTATTAAAGTCAGCGAAATTGTTCACTTCTACGAAGCTATTCTTGCAACGCTTGCAATCATTGTCTGGCACTGGTTCTTTGTAATGTTTCGCCCGCAGGAATACCCTATGAGTTTTACTTGTGTTGACGGAAAAATGACAATAGTGCATTTTAAAGACGAACATAAATTAAAATACAAAAAAGTAATGCTTGAATGGATAGAATATAAAGAAGGCATAAGAACCAAAAAAGAATTGAGTCATTTCACTAAATTGTTTATCGGTGCTGTTGAAAAAGCAGGAATTGATTCTGATGAATTTATTAAATCTGAACTTGAAAAAGATGCGGATTTAAGAGAATATACAGAAAAAAATAAACGCAATTAAATATTAATTAAAATAAAATTGGTATATATGAAGTATTTGGGAATATTTGGTATTACGATTTTCTTGTCACTATTACACTTTTTTTCTTCGGCACAAACAGATGAAGATTGTATGATGTGTCATGAAGATAAAGCTTTAACAACTGTCAAACAAGGAAGAACGGTATCTTTGTTTGTAAATGAAAATATTCTGAAAAATTCCGTTCACAAAAAGGTGCAGTGTGCTTCCTGTCACGAAGATGCTGCTGTTGATTTTCCGCATCCCGAAAGGTTAAAAAAAGTTGATTGCGGAAAATGCCACAAGTCTCCGATGAAAAATTTTAATGCAGGCTTACACGGTCGGGCATATAAAAGAGGGGAACTTTATGCCCCTGACTGCAAAGAATGCCACGGAGAACACGACATCCTGTCCCAATATAACCCTAAATCGCGGACATATAAGATGAATATACCGATTCTTTGCGGCAGGTGCCACAGAGAAGATGCCCCCGTTGCTCGGATATACAACATATCGGAACATAATATCCTCGAAAATTACAGTCAGGATATACACGGAAAAGGATTGTTTAAAAGCGGGCTTATAGTATCTGCAACTTGTAACGATTGCCACGGAAATCACAGAGTTTTACCTCATACCGATCCGCTGTCTTCTATATCACCAAGAAATATTGCAAAAACATGTATGAAATGTCATGCAAGAATAGAGCAGGTTCATAAGAAAGTTATAAAACAAGAACTATGGGAAAAAGAACCCGGAAAAATTCCGTCATGTTCGGATTGTCACTTACCGCATAAGGTTAAAATTGATAATATTGCTGAAACAATGTCTGTTCAATCTTGTATGAAATGCCATGCAAAAGATGATGTTTACAAAATTGAAAACGGAGATACAATATCTCTGAAAATAGACATCGATGATATAAAATACTCCGCACACAAAAAAATAACTTGTGTAAAGTGCCATTCAGATGTTACGGCTAATGTTGGAAGACCTTGTTCCACAGCGGGGAAGGTCGATTGTTCTGCTTGTCATACAGAAACCTCTAATTTATATTTTGACAGTGGCCACGGACAGGCATATTTTAATAAAAACGAAAATGCCCCTTACTGCACTGATTGCCACGGAGATCATAAAATACTCAGGAAAAATGATGATACCTCGCCAATATTCAGAACTGCAATACCTAAATTGTGCGGCGATTGTCATAAAAAAGACGGTAAAGCAGATAAAAATGTTCATTTGGATGAGATAGAAGCATATGCAGATTATTCTACAAGTGTTCACGGGAAAGGTGTTTCGGAAAAAGGACTTTTGGTTAGTGCAGTTTGTACAGATTGCCATACTTCGCATTATATGTTAAGAGCCTCTGATGAACGCTCATCAGTTTATTCGAAAAATATTCCGGCAACATGTGCTAAATGTCATAAAGGTATTTATGATGAATATATGCAAAGTGATCATGCTATTAATAATAAAGGTAAAGATAAATTCCCGACTTGTGTTGATTGTCATTCTTCTCATGTAATAAGTAATGTAAAGCAGGATAAATTTATGAACGAAGTAATGACACAGTGCGGCTCGTGTCATAAAGATTTGGCAGAGACATATTTAGATACATATCACGGACAGGCATACCAATTAGGATACAAAGAATCAGCAAGATGCTCGGATTGCCACAGTGCTCATTTGATATTGAATATGGATAATCCTAAATCAACAATTAATAAAAACAATATTGTTAAAACATGTCAAAAATGTCATGAAGACGCTAATGAAAAATTCACCGGCTATCTGACACATGCAACTCATTATAACAAAGAAAAATTTCCGTTGCTGTATTATACATATTGGGCAATGACAATTTTGCTGATAAGCGTATTCGGATTTTTCGGATTGCATACTTTATTGTGGCTGCCGAGATCTATACGGGAGCGAAGACTAAAAAGAAAAGCTCACATACACAAAACAGGTGAAGAAACAAAATATTTCAGACGCTTTACAAGGAGTCAGAGTATAACTCATATATTCGTAATTGTCAGTTTCTTGCTTTTGGCTTTAACCGGAATGATGCTTAAATTTTCAGATATGCAGTGGGCAAAAGTCCTTATTAAATATTTCGGAGGAGTAAAAAGTGCCGGTAACATTCATCGGTTCGGAGCCGTTCTTACTTTCGGTTATTTCAGTTTTCATTTGTATTCTTTAATCAGACAAATGATTGTCAGAAAGAAAAGCTTAAAAGAGTTTGTTTTCGGCAAAAATTCACTTATGTTTAACAAACAAGACGTTAAGGACTTTGTTGCTTCTGTGAAGTGGTTTGTCGGAAAAGGACCGAGACCTAAATACGGAAGATGGACATATTGGGAAAAATTTGACTATATGGCTGTGTTTTGGGGTGTTGCCGTTATCGGATTTTCCGGACTTATGCTGTGGTTCCCTGAATTTTTCTCAAGATTTTTGCCCGGCAAATTCATAAATGTCGCACAAATAATTCACAGTGATGAAGCTCTTCTTGCAGTAGGTTTTATATTTACGGTACATTTTTTCAATACACATTTAAGACCTGAATCTTTTCCTATGGATACAGTTATTTTTACCGGTCACGTTCCCGTTGAAGAATATAAGGAAGACAGGCCGAGGGAATTTGAAGAACTGGCAAAAGAAGGTAAGTTAGAAAAACTTGTAAGAAAAAGAAAATATTCAAAATTAAGAATGGGAGTAATTAAAACTTTCGGGTTTATTTTTCTTGCAACGGGAATAACCCTTGTTACACTAATAATTTATTCTTTGTTAACAGGATAAAATACGCTTTAATAATAAATGTATTTTATTAACCATACTAAATTTATTTTATGAAATTACCGAATTCTTATTACAACACAATGTCTTTTTTCGGCAGCTTAATAGCCGGGTTTTGTTTTATTCTGATTGTTTTTTTATTTGTTATTACTTCCGTTTTTACTGACGGCGGCGGATACATCGGTTTGATTACTTTCATAATATTGCCGATGATTATGATAGTAGGATTATTGATGATTCCTTTGGGAATGTATTTAAAAACAAGAAGAGAAGAAAGAAGCGGAAAAGAAGAAACAAGGTGGAAAGTTATTGACCTGAACAACAAAAGAACACGAAATGCAATGATTATATTTGTTGTAGGAACATTTGTTATTTTGTTTGCAAGTGCAATAGGCAGTTACAATGCTTTTCATTATACCGAATCTAACGAGTTTTGCGGAACTCTGTGCCATTCGGTTATGAGTCCGGAATATACGGCTTATCAACAATCGTCTCATGCCCACGTTAAGTGTGTAGAGTGTCATGTCGGAGAAGGTGCCGATTGGTACGTAAGGTCGAAATTATCCGGTCTTTACCAGGTGTACTCGGTAACTTTCAACAAATATCCGAAACCTATTCCTACGCCTATTCATAATTTAAGACCGGCAAGAGAAACTTGCGAAAAATGTCATTGGCCCAATAAATTTTATTCAAACAGGATAGTAAATATAAGAAGTTATTTGGCAGATACTTTCAATACCGAGTGTAATATAACTTTAAAGATGAAAACGGCAGCTTCTATAAGTACCTCCGGACACAGCGAAGGTATTCACCGGCATATTAATCCTAAAGTAAAAATAGAATATATTGCAACTTCGGAACACAGAGATACTATACCTTGGGTAAGATATACAGATTTAGAAACAAATGAAGTTACAATTTATAAAGATGAATATGAACCTTTACCGGAGGAAAAAATGCTGTCTTCAGAAACCAGAACTATGGATTGTATGGACTGTCATAACAGACCTTCACATTTATTTAATTCTCCGACCGATTATATTGATGACGGTATTAACAAAGGAACAATACCTAAAGAATTACCGTATATTAAACAAATTGCACTGCAGGTATTAAAAGTTAAATTCAGCACTGCAGATTCTGCCTTAAACTTTATAAATGACAGCATAACAAAATACTACAAGGAAGAACACCCCGAAATATACAATAAGAGCAAAAAGCTTATTGATTCGGCAATTTCAGGTATTCAGGAAGAGTTCGGCAAAAACAGTTTTCCGCAGATGAATGTTTACCATACTTCTTACGTAAACCATATAGGGCATCAGGAATCTAAAGGCTGCTTCAGATGTCATTCAGGAACTATGGTAAGTGAAACGGGCAAAAAAATAAGAAACGACTGTAATTTATGCCATACAATCCTTTTGCAGGGTGTCGATACATTAATTCAGTCAACATTTGTAAACGGAGCATTAGAATTTAAACATCCGGTTGATATAGACGAAGCATGGAAAGAAGCGGCATGCTCCGAATGCCACAGTGATTTATACTAACCGATAAGTTTGCCGGCTGCGAAACAAGCAGGAAAAAAGAATTAAAAGATACGATGACTTTAAGTTGTCGTATCTTTTTTAATTATTAATTAATACACGAAATTTAAAAAAAATGTTTAATTTTGAGAAACAGAT
>CAMZKI010000005.1 GCA_947311125.1 uncultured Chlorobiota bacterium | reverse complement strand
TTAAAAAACTTACTTTTGTAAAAAATAAAATATAAGAATATGGAATCTACACGACTGAAAAAAGTTTCTTCTTTGATACAAAAAGAAATGAGTATCGTTTTTCAAAAAAAAGCCGGAGAATTTTCAAATAAAATAATAAGCGTGACAGTTGTCAGGGTTTCTCCGGACTTAAGCCTGGCAAAGGTTTATTTAAGCATTTTTCCCAATGATGATAAGGATGTTGTTTTTGAGGAAATCAGGAACAGTAAAAGTAATTTAAGATTTGAACTGGGAAACAGAATAAAAAATCAGGTAAGAAAAATTCCGGATTTACAGTTTTACATTGACGATTCTCTTGATTATGCCGAAAAAATTGATAATTTGTTGAAAAAGTAATGAATTTGTCTTATTACATAGCAAAGCGATATTTATTTTCAAAAAAAAACAGAAACGCAATAAATATTATATCCGGTATCTCGGTTGTCGTTGTTGCCGTCGCTACTGCGGCACTTATAATAGTTTTATCCTCAATAAACGGTTTCGGTTCATTAATTGATAAACAAATTTCAAATTATGCTCCGGATTTAAAGGTTGAAAGTCTGAAAGGAAAAACTTTTAAAGTTGAAGGTGAAAAATTTGAAAAAATAAAAAAACTTAATCACATAAAATATTTTGCGGAAATTTCAGAAGAAAATATTCTTTTAAAATACGGAAATAAGCAGACTATTTGCACGGTAAAAGGCATACCTGATGATTATGACAATTTTTTCAATCTTAATTCGACACTGAGGGAAGGAGTTTTTAAAACATCCGGAAATACTTTAAATTACACGGTATTGGGAGGTGGTATTGCTTATAAATTAGGGCTTTCGGTTGAAAGTCAAAAAGCAGTATCCCTCTGGGTTCCTGACAGAAAAAAAGTTAATATGTTAAACCCGGAGCAATCATTTAAACATATCTCTCTGATTCCTGCAGGAGTAATTTCCGTTGATGCAAATTTTGATATGAAATACATACTTACCTCTTTAAGCCTTGTAAGAAAAATTACTGAAAGAAACAGCAAATCCGTAAGTTCAATAGAAATTTTAGCCGACACGACACAAAACGCAGAATTACTTAAGTCTGAAATACAGGATATTCTCGGAGAAAAATATTCCGTAAAGAACATATACGAACAATTTGATGTTTATAAAGTTATGAAATCAGAACGCCTTGCAGCCTTTATAATCATGATGTTTATTATCCTTATTGCTTCATTCAGCATAATAGGCTCGGTAACAATGCTGATTATTGAGAAAAAAAATGATATTTTCACTTTAATGAGTATGGGTGCCGATATAAAAACCATAAAAAAAATTTTTTTTATTGAAGGATGGATGATTTCGTTTATCGGAGCTTTTTCCGGTATAGTTTTAGGCGGACTTATTTGTTTTGCACAGCAAAAATTCGGTTTTGTAACATTTCCTTCCGACGGAATGTATATTGTTGATGCCTATCCTGTTGTAATGAATACCGGCGATTTTATTCTTACTTTTTTTTCGTTAATGATTATAGGAACCTTAATATCAATGTATCCGGCAGGAAAAATAAAAAATGAGTATGTCAAAGGTTCTCAAACAACATAGAAACTTCTCACAAGTAATAATTAAGAATCAATAACTCCCGACCCTATTAGTTCGTCTCCAAGATAAAATGCGGCAAATTGTCCGGGAGTAATACCTCTTTGAGAATTTTCAAAAACTATATAAATACCTTCTTTTTCAGCGTATAATACGGCTTTTTGCAATGCTTGTCTGTAACGAATTCTTACAAAAATATCTAAACTGTCTCCTTCCGGTATTTTCAAATCGGGTCTTACCCAATGTTCCTCCCCTTTTTTGATAAAAAGAGTTTTTCTGTATAGTCCCGGATGCTGCTTTCCTTCTCCTATATAAACTATATTTTTTTTAACGTCAATGTCTAAAACAAATGCAGGTTCTTTAAGTCCGCCTACTCCTAAACCTTTTCGCTGACCTATTGTAAAAAAATGAGCACCGTGATGTTTCCCGACTGTTTTACCTGCTTCCGAAGAATAAAAATACGGTTTCGACAATAATTTCAACTGCTCCTTGCGGTTAAGCCGTAAATATTTTTCCGTCTTTTTAAATTCAGAATAATCTTTAGGTATTAAAATAATATTTCCGGCTATCGGTTTTAATTTTTGTTGCAGAAATATCGGCAAATCAACTTTACCTACAAAACAAATACCCTGCGAATCTTTCTTCTTTGCACTTGCCAACCCTAACTTGTCTGCGATTAACCTCACCTCCGACTTCTTCAAATCTCCTATCGGAAATAAAGATTTTGACAACTGCTCCTGCGAAAGCCCGCATAAAAAATAACTTTGGTCTTTATTATTATCTTCTCCTGCAAGCAATCTGTATATTTTTTTTCCGTCTTTAACAATTGTCTCTTTTCGGCAATAATGTCCCGTAGCAACAAAATCCGCTCCCAATTCCTCCGCTTTTTTCAAAAAAACGTCAAATTTAATTTCTCTGTTACATAAAACATCCGGATTCGGAGTTCGTCCTTTTTTATATTCAGAAAACATATAATCCACAACCCTTTCAGAATATATTTCACTGAAATCTGTAACTTTAAACGGTATTTTCAGTTTTCGTGCAACTAACCTTGCAACCAAAATATCATCATCTCCGGGGCAACTGCCCTCAATAATACCTTCCGTATCGTGCCAGTTTATCATATACACTCCTGTAACATCATAGCCTTGTTCTTTAAGGATATATGCCGCTACGCTGGAATCAACTCCGCCGGATAAACCTACAATTACCTTTTCCAATTTATTAAAAATATTTTCCGGCAAAAGTAAGTAATAATTTGATTTTTTTCATTACAGATATACTTTTTGGTTGATTTTAACTACTTTTACATGTTGTTTAATTTTTATGATGACGGAAAAAACAGATTTTATTTTATCATTAGATGTAGGAACACAGTCTGTAAGAGCTGTTATTTTTGATTTCTTCGGAAACATTAAAGCTGTTTACAAACAAGAAATAAAGCCTTATTATTCTGTAAAACCCGGATGGGCAGAGCAAAACCCCGAATATTTCTGGGATAATCTGGCTGTTGCATGCCGAAAATTATTCTCAGAAATAAATTTCCCGAAATCGGCAATAAAAAGTGTTACGCTTACAACACAAAGAGGTACTGTAGTAAATTCTGACAATAACGGTAAACCTCTCAGGCCTGCTATTATTTGGCTAGACCAACGCCAAACTCAAACTCATAAATATCCTAAAGGTATAGTCAAAGCGTCTCTCAGGATGATAAATATGAAAGAAGCTGTTGTTTACGCAGTAAAAAATGCCGAATGTAACTGGCTTATTCAGAATGATACTGACATATGGAATAAAACCGAAAAATACCTGTATCTGTCAGGATGGCTTACATATAAGCTTACCGGAAATTTTACAGATTCAGTCGGAAATATGGTTGGATATATGCCGTTTGACTACAAAAAACAAAAATGGGCTGCTACCGGTCACAGAAACCGAAAAATGTTTCCCGTAGAAGAAGATAAGTTATGCAAATTAGTCAAACCGTCTGATATTCTCGGATACATAACAAAAAAAGCCTCAGAAAAAACCGGAATACCGGAAGGCTTGGCTGTTTATGCGGCAGCATCAGATAAAGCATCGGAGGTTTTAGGCTCGGGAGTCTTTTCTCCGAATATTGCTTGCTTAAGCTACGGAACAACGGCAACCGTTCAAACGACACACAAAAAATATTATGAAGTAATACCTTTTTTTCCCGCTTATCCCGGAGCCGTTTATGATTATTTTAATACAGAAATAATGATTTACAGAGGTTTTTGGATGATAAACTGGTTTAAAGAAGAGTTCGGATGCAGAGAAATTGAAATTGCAGAAAAAAACGGTTTGCCTGCAGAACAACTTTTTGACGATATGATAAAGGATATTCCTGCAGGCTCTATGGGTTTAACCCTGCAACCGTATTGGTCACCGGGAGTAAAAATTCCGGGATCCGAAGCTAAAGGTGCCATTATAGGATTCGGAGATGTTCATACAAGAGCACACATATACAAAGCCATTCTTGAAGGTCTTGCATATTCACTAAAAGACGGCTTGGAAAGAACAGAAAAACGAACAAAAATAAAAACTGAAAAAGTAATAGTGTCCGGCGGCGGCTCTCAAAGCGAACAAGCAATGCAAATGACAGCCGACATTTTTAATTTACCGGTTGAAAGACCGCATACATATGAGACATCAGCTCTCGGTGCTGCCGTTAATGCTGCTGTGGGTATGAAAATATATAATTCTTACGAAGATGCCGTAAAAAATATGTGCAGAACAGGAAAAACATACACTCCCGACAAAAACAATATGAAAATATATGATGAATTATATAACAAAGTTTACAAAAAAATGTACGGCAGGTTAAAAAAGCTATATCATAATATAAGAGACATTACCGGTTACCCGGAAAAAATATAAATATTCGGAATTTATTTAAGTTTAAAAAATCTTAACAGAGAGAGAAATTAAAGAAATTAAAACTGCTTACAAATCGAATACACCATACATAAAAGCCGTTATAAATGCCGTTACGAATAATGACATTAAAAATTTGGCACTAAACAGGGAAAATATTAAAAAATTCGACCACAAATTTAAATATAAAGTAAAAGTCAGCGGAATTACCGACCAAAAATCTTCCGGAAGATGCCGGATGTTTACGTCAATGAACGTTATGCGTCCCAAAACAATGCAAGTATTTAACATACCTGCATTTGAATACTCCCAAAACTATCTTTATTTCCGGGATATTTTTGAAAATCAAATTTATTTCTTGAAAGCATAATCGAAAGCCTAAATAAAAAAATATGCTCTTAAATCATTACAAAACAACGAAGCAATGTATTTTTCATGCGATGTCGGAAAACAGTTAAACAAAGACGAAGATCTCTTAGATACAGAGAATTATGATTACGAATCACTCTTTGGCGTTAAATTTGATATGAATAAAAAAGAACGTATTTTATCTCTCGAAAGCGGTTCAACTCACGATATGGAATTAATAGGCACAGATGTTGACCAAATCGGAAAAATAACAAAACGGTTAATTGAAAACAGCCGAGGAAAGTCATCAGGTCATAACGGATACTTAACCATGACAGGCCGATGGTTTGACGAATATATGTTTCGTATAGTTATTTTAAAAAAATATATTAACGAAAAAACACTAAAATTTTTAAATCGTAAACCTGTAATATTACCGTCTTGGGACCCGATGTTTCAAGAAAATATATAAACTGAAATTTATGAAAAAAATTATTCCTTTTTATCAATTTATATTAATTACGGCATTACTAATCCCGTCCGGATTAAAAGCTCAAAGCAGAAAACTCAGTCATGTTCAACTTACGGAAGAGTTTATTGAAGGCAATATATTTGAAGCCAGCATTGATTTTTACGAGCGGTTTTTAATTGACAACCCTAATGATGCCGATTTTAACTATAAAATGGGATTTGCCCTTTTAAATACAACAGGAAGAGAGAAAGAGTCCATAAAATATTTCAAGAAAGCCAAGACATTCTTCAATAAACGAAAAACACTAAGCCACTATGTCGAAAGTTCATTTCAACTGGCAAGAGCGTACAGAGCATCCTATCTCTTTGTCGCCGCCTTACAGGAACTGGCAGAATTACGCTCGGTAGTAGAAAAAAACAAAGACCTTTTAGCAGTAATAGACAGAGAAATTTTTAAATGCGAATCCGGCAAGCGGCTTTTTGAAAACAAAATTAAATTTGAGATAACCAACCTCGGAGACAGTGTTAACTCTGAATTTCAAGACCATAGTCCCGTTATATCAGCCGATGAATCTGTATTGATTTTCACATCCAGAAGACCAAACGGGTGGGATGAAGAAATTGACGATGACGGAAATTATAACGAAGATATTTTTATGTGCGAAAAAATTGACGGACATTGGACAAAAGCAAAAGGAATAAAAAACATAAACACAAAAAATCATGAAGCCACTTGTGCCCTGTCTGTTGACGGTCAAACATTATTTATTTATAAAGCCGATGATTACGGCAGTATATATCAAAGTTCTTTTGAAAACGGAGAATGGACAACTCCCGTAAAATTAGGGCCTAACATAAATACAGAAGACCGAGAAACTTCGGCTTCAATATCGGCAGACGGAAAATATTTATATTTTACCAGCGACCGTCCGGGAGGATTCGGCGGATTAGACATCTACGTTTCCGAAAAAATGAAGAACGGGATGTGGGGTCCGCCCCGAAATCTGGGCAAAGGTGTTAACACAAAATATAATGAAGAGGGGCCTTTTATTCATCCTGACGGAAAAACACTGTATTTTAGCTCAAAAGGTCACGAAAACCTCGGAGGATACGATATTTTTAAGTCCGAAAAAACACAATTCGGAACTTGGACAAAAGCTGAAAACATAGGGTACCCGATAAACACCGTAGGAGATGATGTCTTTTACACTCCCACTGCCGACGGTCAACACGCATACTATTCATCAAGAAGAAACTCCGGTGCAGGCGATAATGATATCTTTTTAATAACCTTAGATTCTGTTAAAAGAGCAGATATTACGGTAATGATAGGAAGTGTTTTCGCAAAATGCTCTCCCGACATTCCTAAAGGAGTTAAAATTACGGTAAAAGATGCCGAAAGCGGAGAAGAATACCACATAAAACCAAACTCTAAAAACAAACGCTTTATATTTATCGCAAAATGGGGTAAAACATACAACATTTCTGTTTCCGTTAACGGAGATATTGTTTTTACGGATAAAGTAAGTATTTCTGCCGACAATGCTCCTAAAATAAAAAAGTATAAACAGGTAAGAATAGACCCTGATATTATTTGCGAATAATATAACATTAATCAGGCAATAAAACTGAATAACCGGCACATACTGACGCAACAAATTTAATTTACGGTTAAACATTTCATTCGGCACACATTATTTTGTATTTTTGTGTTTTACCTAAATTAATTAGTAATAAAATTATTATAAAATGAAAAAAATAGCAGTAATAGGTGCCGGAACAATGGGAAACGGCATTGCACATGTTTTTGCTCAAGCAGGTTTTGAAACTTCATTGATTGACATCAATCAATCAGCACTGGAAAAAGCCCTGAATACCATCCAAAAAAATTTAGACAGACTGATAAAAAAAGAAATTATCAGCGAAGCTGATAAAAAGGATACCGTTAATCGCATAAAAACTTACACAAGCATAAAGAAAGGGATTCAGGATGCCGATTTAATCATAGAAGCTGCCACCGAAAATGAAGATATAAAACTCAAAATATTCAGAGAGTTAGACAAAGAATCAAAACCCGAAGCAATTTTAGCATCAAATACCTCATCAATTTCGATTACAAAAATTGCCGCCGTAACAGGAAAACCCGACAAGGTGATAGGAATGCACTTTATGAACCCTGTTCCTGTTATGAAACTCGTTGAAGTAATTAAGGGATATAAAACTTCTGACGAAGTCTTAAAAACAATTATGGACCTGTCAAAAAAACTAAAAAAAGTCCCCGTTGAAGTTAATGACTTTCCGGGCTTTGTTGCAAACAGAATCTTAATACCTATGATAAACGAGGCAATTATTACGCTAAACAGAGGTGTTGCAGGCGTAGAAGAGATTGATACGGTTATGAAACTCGGAATGGCTCATCCGATGGGCCCCCTACAGCTTGCAGATTTTATAGGACTTGATGTTTGTCTTGCCATAATGAAAGTTCTTTATGAAGGATTGGGTGAAGCAAAATATGCTCCTTCACCGCTTTTGCAAACAATGGTTGATGCAGGAAATCTCGGTGTAAAATCAGGCGAAGGGTTCTACTGTTGGAACCACGGAACCAAAGAGCTTATTGTTGCCGACAGATTTAAAAAATAAACCTCAGACAAGTAATTTACAGGCAGTTTGTTTTAACAAATATTTATGACGGACTGCCTGTTTTGTAAGTACTCCGATACAAAACAATTCATGACATAGCAGAAACATTCGACCCGAAAATAAAATAAATAAGGATTGGGGCTTGGGCTTGCAATAGTAAAGGAAAACGTTAAAATTATGAACGTAAAAATACATTTAGAATCAGAAAAAGGCAAAGGGGCTGTATTTAAAAGTTAAGACACCCTTACATTTCCGAATTAAAAACTGTTAAAACATCAAAAATGCAGTAACAAAACTAATTTAATCCTTAATACACCTTACGGAATATCCTGTTGAACTCAGGTAATAAAAACAGTTAACGCTCTCAAAATTACTAAATATATAACGTCTGCAGGCATTTTTTCCGTTAGCCGGTGAACTTGTCCAAAAATAGGCATAATACCCGAGGTCATAAAAATTACCGCTGAAGTCGTAACGACAGCCCCCGGGTAAAGCATCAAAGCCGCAAGGGTAAATATTATATAAATCTTCGGATTTCCATAAATCACTTTTAGCCTTCAGTTTATTGCCGGCAACATCATTTCCTCCGAGGTAGTTTGTTAAAATATCCCACTCAACGTCGCTCGGCAGATGCCATCCGTCAGGACATACATTTTTAGCAGTTTCCCAATTATATAACCTTCCGTATGTTTTAACATACTCCTCATTATTATCATAAGCCCAGCTTCCTTTTGCCGTTTTATAAGCAAGGTTTTCCGCCATCCACACCTGCTCTCCTATCTTCACCGTTTTATACACACGTCCGTCTCTTTTATCTTTGAAACTGCCGGTTGTTTGTGCCGAACAAATATTCAATGTAATAATTATGATGAGCGTGTTAAATATTGATTTTTTCATGGTTTTAAACAGTGGTATTTATTACGGTTATTAACGTGTTTTATATTTTAAAAAAGAAAGTCGTTCGATATCTTAATGCAAACGACTTTCTGAAAAATTAACTTTTAATATTTGCAGTCAGAAACTCTCTGTTTAAACGGGCAATATGTGCCAATGAAATACCTTTCGGACATTCCATCTCACAAGCTCCTGTATTTGAACAATTCCCGAAACCGAGTTCATCCATTTTTGCTATCATATTTTTAGCTCTCCTGCTCGCTTCAACTTTACCTTGCGGAAGCAGTGCCAACTGCGAAACTTTGGCGGCAACAAACAGCATCGCCGAAGAGTTTTTACAAGTAGCAACACACGCTCCGCATCCTATACATGCGGCAGCATCCATCGCTTCGTCAGCATCTTCCTTCGGTATCGGTATAGCATTAGCATCCGGAACACCACCCGTCGAGACAGAGACAAAACCGCCTGCCTGCATTATTTTTTCGTAAGCAGTCCTGTCAACCATTAAATCCTTAATAACAGGAAAGCTTCCTACTCTCCAGGGCTCAATTACTATGGTTTCTCCGTCGGAAAATTTCCTCATATGAAGCTGGCAGGTAGTAATTAAATCGTCCGGACCGTGCGCCCTTCCGTTTATAAATAAACTGCACATTCCGCAAATACCTTCACGGCAGTCGTGGTCGTATGCTATGGGTTCTTTGTTTTCACTTACAAGTTTTTCATTTAAAACATCTAACATTTCAAGAAATGAACTGTCAACAGATATATTTTTAAGTTCGTAAGTTTCAAAAGCCCCTTTACTTTTAGCATCTTTTTGTCGCCAAACTTTAAGTTTTATATTTATTGTTTTATGAGCCATAATTTTTATTTTTAAATTTATAAAACCTTTTCTTTATTTTTTAAGCTGTTTTATAATTACGTGTTTTAACTTCAATCTCTTCATACTCTAAAGGTTCTTTATGCAATTCGGGTTCTTTATCATCTCCTTTATATTCCCAGGCGGCAACATACATATATTCATCATCGCGCCTCATTGCTTCCCCCTCTTCCGTAGCATATTCTTCCCTGAAATGACCGCCGCAGGATTCATTTCTGCTCAAAGCATCATAAGCCATAAGCTCGCCAAGTTCAAGAAAATCCGCAACTCTGTTAGCTTTTTCAAGTTCAGGGTTAACCGTATTCGTATTTCCGGGAATATGAAGATTTTCCCAAAACTCTTTTCGTAATGCTTTTATTTCCTCTATCGCTTCTTTAAGACCTTTCTCATTTCTTGCCATTCCTACCTTGTCCCAAAGTATTTTTCCGAGTTCTCTGTGATAATAATCTGCAGATTTATTTCCTTTAACGGACATCAACCTGTTTATTTGAGATTTTACACCCTCTTCGGCTTTTTTAAATTCTTCAAGTTCGGCAGGATTTTTTCTCGGATTTGTAATTTCATAAGCAAGATAATTTTGAATTGTATAAGGCAAAACAAAATAGCCGTCAGCCAAACCTTGCATAAGTGCGGAAGCTCCCAGCCTGTTTGCTCCGTGATCGGAAAAGTTTGCTTCGCCCGTAACAAATAATCCGGGTATTGTTGATTGCAGTTCGTAATCAACCCAGAGACCTCCCATTGTATAATGAATTGTAGGATATATTCTCATAGGTGTTTCATACGGATTTTCGTCAGTAATTTTTTCATACATTTGAAAAAGATTTCCGTAGCGAGCTTCAATGACATCTTTTCCGAGACGCTCAATTGCGTATTTAAAATCAAGATAAACACCTTCTCCGGATTCATTTTTTTCAATGCCGAAACCGTTGTCGGTTCTCTCTTTTGCGGCTCTGGAAGCAACATCACGCGGAACCAGATTTCCGAATGCCGGGTAACGTCTTTCCAAATAAAAATCTCTGTCTTCGTCGGGAATATCTTCCGGACGCATTTTACCTGCTCTGATTGCTTCGGCATCTTCTTTTTTCTTCGGCACCCAAATTCGTCCGTCATTTCTTAAACTCTCCGACATCAATGTTAATTTTGATTGAAATTCTCCGTGGCGAGGGATGCAGGTCGGATGAATTTGAACAAATGCCGGATTGGCAAAAAACGCTCCTCTTTTATATGCTTTCCACACAGCACTGCCATTACTTCCCATAGCATTCGTGGAAAGGTAAAATACATTTCCGTAACCTCCGGTTGCCAAAACAACCGCATGTCCGAAATGACTTTTTATCTCACCTGTTATTAAATTACGGGTAACAATTCCTCTTGCTTTTCCGTCAACAATTACAATATCCATCAATTCTGTTCTGTTGTGCATTTCTACATTTCCCAAACCTATTTGGCGAGATAATGCACTGTAAGCACCGAGCAAAAGTTGTTGTCCGGTTTGTCCTCTGGCATAAAATGTTCTGGATACCAATGCTCCTCCGAAAGAACGATTATCCAAATAACCTGAATATTCTCTTGCAAAAGGAACTCCTTGAGCAACAGCCTGGTCTATTATAGCATTACTTACTTCTGCCAAACGGTAAACATTTGCTTCGCGTGAACGGTAGTCTCCGCCCTTAATTGTATCATAGAACAGGCGGTATATTGTATCGCCGTCATTAGGGTAATTTTTAGCAGCATTTATTCCCCCTTGTGCTGCAATACTGTGAGCTCTTCGAGGACTGTCCTGATAGCAGAATGCCTTAACTTTGAACCCCATTTCAGCTAAACTTGCGGCAGCAGCCCCTCCGGCTAAGCCGGTTCCTACAACAATAACATCAATTTTTCTTTTATTGGCAGGGTTTACCAAATTTTGATGAGCTTTATAATTACTCCATTTATCTTTGAGTTTTCCTTTCGGAACTTTTGAGTCTAATTTTGTCATAATATTAAATTTTATTATGTTTAAGTATTCTTAGTTAATGAATAAAAAGTATATCGGGATAATTGAAAAACCGACGGCAATTATAATTGCATAAATATCACCTATAATCGTTAATCTTTTTCTCCACTTAATATTACTCCAACCGATTGTTTGAAATGCCGACCAAAATGCGTGATGCAGGTGTAATCCAAGAGCTATAAAACCTATTATATAAGCAACGGAATAAATAATCCCCGTTGTTCCGTTCATAAATAAGCCGGAGACTAATGCATATGAGTTCTCCATTTGTTCACCGTCAACAAAAACTGTTTCAAGTTCTCCGAATTTTAAAACCCAAAAGAAGTTAATGATATGCGTAACTAAAAAGGCAAAAACAAAAAGTCCGAGCCAAATCATATTTCTTGAAGCCCAAGTGCTTGCATCTTTTTGGTTTACTTTAGCATAATTTACGGGGCGAGAAGCTCTGTTTTGCAGTTCAATTATAATTCCGTATAAAATATGAATAAAAAAACCTAATGCCAGGACAGGCTGCATAATCTGAATCAGCGGATTTGTGTCCATAAAATGTGCCGACAGGTTAAAAGCATCGCTGCCTCCCAATAAAAACAAGTTTGCCGTCAGGTGAACCAATAAAAACATTATTAAGAACAGTCCTGAGATACTCATAATAAGTTTTTTCCCGATAGATGAATTAATAAAGTTACTCATAGAATTTAATTTATTTTAATTTTTAAACTACTTTTGTGAAAACACACAAAAATATAGATATTTACATCTTATAAAAATGTTACTTAACAGTTTCAACTTTATTTAAAAACATTCTTAATAACATATTCTGATGAGATATAAAAAACCGAAAAAATCTCTTTTTGTAAAAACAGAGAGAAACTTTATAAGTTACTAAAAAACAATTCCGTTGCAATTATTAATTCGGCTGACGAAATGCCGCGTAACGGTGATCAAACTTTCCCTTACAGGCAAAATTCAGATTTCTTTTATCTTACAGGAATTGAACAGGAAAAATCAATATTGCTGATTTGCAAAGGATGTAAAACTCCGGAATTTAAAGAAATTTTATTTATCCTGAAATCTGATAAAAAATTAGAAATATGGGAAGGACATAAATTGACAAAAGAGGAAGTAAAAGAAATTTCAGGAATTAAAATCGTAAAGTACATTCACGAATTTGACGGTATATTAAGAGAACTTGTTCTTTCTTCGGAATATATTTATCTGAACCGAAACGAAAACGTAAAATTTGAAACTCCGATTCCGTATAAAGACATTCGATTTGCAAAAGAAATACAGGAAAAATACCCTTTGCACAAATACGAAAGACTTGTTCCTTTGCTCACGGAATTAAGATTAATTAAAGAACCCGAAGAAATTGAACTGATAAAAAAAGCATGTGAAATTACGACAAGTGCTTTTCATAAAGTTCTGAAATTTGTTAAACCGGATATTAAAGAATACGAAATTGAAGCCGAAATAACGGCGGAGTTTTTACGCAAAGGTGCCGGCGGACACGCATATCAACCTATCATTGCTTCCGGAAAAGATAATTGTGTATTGCATTACGTATCAAACGATAAGATATGTAAAGAAGGCGATTTGGTGCTTATGGATTTCGGTGCGGAATATGCAAATTATGCTGCCGACACAACACGTACAATTCCGGTAAACGGAAAATTCACCGAAAGGCAAAAAGAAGTTTACAGTGCCGTTTTGCGTGTTATGAAAAAAGCAACTTTATTGATAAAGCCGGGAAATACGATAAATAAAGTTAACGAAGAGGTAAACCGATTAATCGAAAAAGAGCTTGTAAATCTCGGAC
>CAMZKI010000004.1 GCA_947311125.1 uncultured Chlorobiota bacterium | reverse complement strand
ACTGTTCTCGGTATTAAATATCAATTTTAATTTTACCATTTAAAGTTAATATGCTTTTAAACAAAAAAGAAACTCCGGATTTCAAGCGGAGTTTACTTTGTAAAAATTATTCTTGATAACAATAAAACAATTACCAAAAAGATTGTTATCGAATAAAAACTGATGTGTTAGTGTTATATAATCTTTTAACTCCGGACTTTAAAATCCGGAGTTTCTTTTTTGTTTAAAAGCATATTAACTTTAAATGGTAAAATTAAAATTGATATTTAATACCGAGAACAGTAATATCATCAACTTGACTTTGATTTTGCTTCCAATTATATAAGTAACTCAAAAGGATTTTTTCTTGTTTTTCTGTCGGCAAATGATTTATCTCAGACAGAAGTGTTTTAAATTGCTTTTTACCTATCTTTTTGCCTTCACAATTTATTTGGTCGTAGTATCCGTCAGAAAAGATATAAATTTTATCATCGTCTTCAAGTTGAATTTTATGATATATAAAGTCTGACTCTTTAAAATGAAAACCTATAGGACTCCTTGTCTCTTTATATTCAATAAGTTTTTTATTTCTGGCTATAAACAAAGGATGATATGCTCCTGAATATTGAAGAATATTTGTTTCTGTATTAATTGCACATAATGCTATATTAAATCCGTAATGACTGTCTTTCCCGAAGGCTTTATATGTTCTTTTAAATCGCCTCCTTAAAATTTCAAGTGCTTGTGCCGGATTATTAACAACTCCCGTTCTTACAATTTCGTGCAGATAAGTTATTGCAATCATAGTAAGAAAGCCTCCTGATACACCGTGCCCTGTGCAATCACCCACGGCAAAAACAATAAATTTATTCAGCCTGTTAATATAATAAAAATCACCGCTTATCATATCTCTGGGCTTAAAAAGCAGAAAATAATCATCAAAAGCATTATCTATTGTCTTTTGGGGTGTCAATAATGCATCCTGTATTTTCTTGGCATATCTCATATTATCCAACAAATCTTTATATACCTCCTTTAGTTTCTCATTGCTTGCAGCTAAGGCTGCTTCAGCTTTTTTTCTGTCGGTGATATCTCGAGAAACCCCGCCGATTCCGATAATTTTTCCGTCTTCGTATATAAGACTGCCTATGACTTCGGCAATAATGATGTTGCCGTTTTTATGTATATATTCTACTTCAATTTTTGATATATCAGAGTTTGTAATTGTCTTATTTTTCCGAACAGATGCCAATATTATTTTTTTAATCAAGTCATATGATTTCTTTGTATGAATTTTTCGTAAAGAAATGCTTTTCAGCTCTTCGCTTGTATATCCTAAAAATTTTTCGCAAGAATTACTTATATATAAAGGTTTTAACTCTGTTGATAACATCCATATAAAATCAATAATATTATTTGCCAAAAGGTTGTATTTTTTATTAGTTTCCCGCAATAAATTGTATTGAGCTTCTATTTCTTCTTTAACCGATTGCAACTCTTCGTTACTTTGACGCAGTTCCTCCTCTGTCGCCGTAAGTTCTTCATTTTTTTCTCTGATTTCTTTTTCTGCGATTATTCTGTCTGTAATATCCGTAACTACCCCTGTCATTTTAACAAACTCTCCGTCATCACTTCTGACTATTTCCGACATTTCTTCAATATACCTGATTTTGCCGTTTTTGATAATACGATATTTAGTTCTTAAATTACTCACGCCTTTTTCTAAAGCATATTCCAGTTCTTCTTGTATTCTTGCAACATCTTCAGGATAAAGTATCTTAAAAAAGTCATTAATTTTTACTGTTTCAGTTTTTTTCTCAACTCCGAATATTTGATACGTTGTTTCTGTCCATAAAATTTTATTTTCTTTAACATTCCATTCCCACACACCAATATTACCTGCCTTTTGAGCCAACTCAAATCGCTTTTTAGTTTCTGCAAGTTCTTCGTTTACAGCTTCTGTTTTTTCTTTTTCTTTAAGGGCTTCCCGCATTTGTCGCTTTATTCTTTCTTTATATAAAATGCTTGTCTTTTGAAAAAACAAAACACTTACTACCGACACAGAATAAAAGACTGAAAATATAATAATAAATAAGGAATAGAACCTTCTGTCAGCTATCAGAGCATCTGTGTCTATACCGAATATTTTATGTATCCAAGAAAATAAAACAGCTGCCGGCAAAATTATAAGTAAAGAAATTGCCATCTTCTTCGGATAAACTAAACCGAAAAGAATAACAGGAACCATTAAATAAATAATTTCAAATAATTGAGGATTAAGGTAAGAATATGTATTATTGAAAATACCGTAATACTTTTCAATAATGCTTAGCAACAAAACAGCATACGGAGGAACTGTAATTACTATAAATTTAGCAGCATTGTATTTTTTTTGATTTACTAAAACTATTGCAGCCGCAAATAAAGTCAAAACTGCCGACAGAACAAACATTATTATTCTATTTCCGTTATCAACTAAAATAAGCAGAAATAACAAAAAAACCGTAATACTCTCAATTGCGATGAAACCGTAAAGCACCCTGACGGCAAGTATTTTACTTTTTTCCTTGCTCATTTAATCAAAATAAAAATATATCTTTTTTTGGTATTTTTACGGTTCTCAGATATATAATTATTCTTTGATAATTTCAACAGGTATATTAAAAAGTTCTCCTATTTCTTCGGCAAATTCATAATTATCTTCATCGTCTTCGGCAACATACCATATTATTTTAATCTTTTTTCCTGACTCAAAAAATTCATTAAGTTTTATAAGGATATACAAAATCTTTTTTTGACTTACACTGCTCAGAACATATAACTTAAAGATACAGTTTAATTCACACTCTAATTCAGGAATTTTTTCTTCTACCCATTTTATTACATTGTCGTATATTTCATCAACAGACTCTGAGTAAGAAGACCCTTCTATCCTAAATTCGCAATCTTCGGCGGAGAGTTTTATATACGGACTGCTTTTAGTCGCTTCAATATGCATATAATTTATTTTATCAGTATTATTTTTTAGAATAAAACAAATCTAACAATAAAAACCGGAAAAACCAAAGGTTTATAATTTACGGATTTTAAACTTTTATACTATTTTTGGAACAAATTCGGAATATGTATTTAGCAGAAATTGTTTTTTTTATTTTTTATTCCTTAATAATAAACGTATTTATTTTAGGCTTTGTAAGCCTAAAACAGTTTAAAAAAAACGAAAGCTCATATACCGGTAAAGAAAATATTTCAGTAGTAATACCTTTTAAAAATGAAGAAAATAATTTAGGTCAATTAGTAAAAAACTTAAGAAATCAATCATTAGATTATAAATATTTTGAAATTATTTTTGTAAATGACAATTCAGAAGACAAGTCTGAAGACATTTTATATAATTTGATTAAGAACATTCCTAACTTTAAATTAATAAATTCTCCGAAGAACGGTAAAAAAGAAGCAATAAAAGAAGGAATTAAAAAGTCGTATTCAAATTTAATCGTAACTACCGATGCAGACTGTATTCATCAAAAATATTGGTTGGAAACTATTTTAAGCTGCCGTAAAAAACACAAACCGAAAATGATTATAGCTCCTGTTTTGATGAAAGGGAAAGGTATCTTCGGCAAATTACAGGCTCTTGATTTTTTAGGTTTAGCGGCATCAACAGCCGGTTCGTGCGGCATAAAGCGTCCTGTTATGTGCAACGGTGCAAACCTTATTTACGAAAAGGAGGTTTTTTATGAATTTGAAGACATTTTAAATTCTGAAGAAGTTTCAGGAGATGATATGTTTTTGATGCACAGTATAAAGAAAAAATACAGAAGTGATATTTATTACCTGAAGTCAAATAACGCAGTTGTATATACCGAGGCAGAAACAAATTTAAAGTCATTTTTCCGGCAAAGAATAAGATGGGCATCAAAAAGTAAAAGCTATAAAGATTTTGATACTGTTTTTTTATCCTTAATTGTTTTCGGGGTCAATATTTTATTAATTTTTGCTTCTTTACTTGCAATTTTCGAGGCAATAAAACCAAATACACTACTTTCTTTATTTATGTTGAAATTTATTCCCGAAATAATATTGCTCTCAGTTGCAGGAAATTACTTTAAACAAAAAGATATTCTGTTTTTAATACCCGTTCTTAGTTTTATTCATCCTCTCTACATTATTTATACGGCTATTGCAGGCGTTACGGTTAAAAAAGTGAAATGGAAATAGCTAACGAATAAGTATTATTTTTTTATTCAGGACTTTATTTTCAGTAAAAATTCTTAAAAAATAAATACCGGAAGGCAAAGCAGATGTATTTATCATCTTATCGGATGTATGAAATAACTTTTTTCCGGAAAAATTTAAGATTTCTGTTTTTTTCAAATTTTTACATTTTACAATTACAAAATTGTCAGCAGGATTAGGATATATCTGAATAGTTTCAGTTTCCGGATTTTTAACCAAAGAGGTTGCAGGAGTTTCAATTACCGATATCTGCCAGTCTTGAGTCAGCGGCAAAGTTGAGTGCGAAACCGTATAAGTAACCGCACCGGAAGAAAAGTCCTGCAAGGAACCGGATTCAGGGGTAGTAACAAAACCGTCATAAACATAAATATACGGAGACAAACTCGTTAAATCGCTTCCTTCAACAACCGGTATTGTTACGGTAAAATCAGGACTTCCGCTTATTACAACATCTCCGTTTATCTGAGGTAGATTTGCTCCTGTAATATCGGGTCCCGCATTTATGACACTTACATCCCACGACTGCGATACTTTTACAAAATTATTATCAACTGTATAAGTTACTGCTCCCTGAGAGAAATCTACTGTCTCACCGGATGCCGGAGTAACCTGAAAGCCTGCGGGAATCTGTATTTGAGGTGTAACGGCATTAAGTGAGGTATCTGCAGGCATAATAACCTTAACAGTATAATCAGGGTCATTTTTTATCTCGGTATCAACGAGTTGTCCTTCTACGATAAAAGATTGTATCTGCGGATTAGGAGAGGCATATTCTCCGTAAATATTGGCAATTATCATCATATCCGGAAACAATATTTCAGAAACATTAACAGGCTCATTTACGCCGCAAAAAGGTGCTTTTATATATGTCGAATCAGAAATTCTGTCATTATTTGACCCGAGAAAGAGTAAGTTCCCGTTATCCTTACCGTCAGGCAAAAGAAATTCTACTACCAAAACCTTTCCTTCGGAAACCGTATAAAAATCTGAGGTAAAATCAATACTTTTCAAAGTTCCGGATTCTGTATCTGAAACGCTGACGGTATCGGAAGCAAGAAGGGTTAAACTGTCCTGAATTATCGTACTATGGTTGTAACTTGACATTACCCAGAGCTTTACTATTAAAGGTTGCTCAAAATTTACTCCCGCCGATGCTTCTTCAACGGCAACTTCTACTCTCTGCACTATCCAATCTCCGTTAAGGTTAAAGTCGTTTTTTAAATCGTATGCCAAATAATAGGAATTTTCGTAATGATATTGTCCCGAAGAGTTACAAGAAGCTGTGTTACCGGGTATAATATTTTGACTTGCGGAATGTGTTACTTTAAAAAATTTGGAATTTTTTTCTTGCTTTAATAAAGTATCATATTTCGTAAAACCGTCATTCCCCGAGAAGTTTTGTGCAACAATTCCGATTGTAATAAACAACTGAAATATTATTACAGATAAAATATTCTTCATAAAATCGGCATTTATTTACAAAAATAACAAAAGAGCACTCTTTTGAATGCTCTTTTACAAAATATTTTATTAAAATATTACTTGTCGTCTTTTTTATCGTCCTTTTTTTCTTCTTTTTTGTCTTCAGATTCTTTTTTTTCTGAAACCGGAGCATCTGTTTTTTCTTCTTTAACTTCGTCCGATGTTGTTTCTTCTGTTTTATTTTCATTAACAGCAGCAGTTTCTTCAGATACTTTAGATTTACCCCTTCTCGTTCTTTTTCTTTTAGTCTTGGCAGTTTTTTCCGAGAAATAGGTTTCATTGTAATCAACCAATTCGATTATACACATTTGTGCATTATCACCAAGGCGATTACCCGTTTTTAATATCCTTGTATATCCGCCTTCTCTGTCTGCTACTTTTTGAGATATTTCTCTGAAAAGTTCGTTAACAGCCTGTTTATTTTGAAGTCTTTTAAAAACCATTCTCCTCGAATGTGTTGTGTCTTCTTTGGAGCGATTGATAATAGGCTCGACAAAACTTCTTAAAGCTTTGGCTTTTGCAACGGTTGTTCTTATTCTTTTATGTTCGATTAAAGATATTGCCATATTCGACAACATTGCTTCTCTGTGTGCTTTTTTTCTGCCTAAATGGTTGAATTTCTTCCTGTGTCTCATTTTCTTTATTCCTTATCTAATTTATATTTACTTACATCCATTCCGAAAGATAAACCTCGATTTTCAAGCAATTCTTCAATTTCTGTCAAAGATTTTTTACCGAAGTTTCTGAATTTCAATAAATCACTTTTATTAAAAACGACTAATTCACCGAGAGTATCTACATCAGCAGCTTTGAGACAATTAAGTGCTCTGACGGAAAGGTCTAAGTCCACTAATTGAGTTTTAAGCTGTTGTCTCATATGCAATATTTCTTCGTCAAACTCTTCATTTTCTTTTTTCTCTTCCGAATCAAGTGTAATTTTTTCATCAGAGAATAACATAAAGTGATGAATGAGTATTTTAGCTGCTTCTTTCAAAGCATCTTTCGGAGTAATTGAACCGTCGGTATCAATTTCCAAAATCAGTTTTTCGTAGTCTGTTTTTTGACCTACACGATAATTTTCAATACTGTATTTTACGTTTTTAATCGGTGTAAAAATAGAGTCAACTGCAATTAAACCGATATCCGAAGTATTAATATCGTGTTCTTCTCCGCTTACATAACCTCTCCCTTTACGGATTTCAATGTCAATCTGTAATCGAACATCCTCTTCCATATTGCAAATAACGAGGTCTGTATTCAGGACTTCAAAATTGGTCATAAAACTGTTTAAATCTCCGGCTGTAAACTTATTTTTACCGGAAATATTAACAACAAACCTTTCTGATGTTACATCTTCGTTAATTCGTTTAAATCTGGCTTGTTTCAGATTTAAAATTATTTTCGGAACATCTTCGATTACACCGGAGATTGTTGAAAATTCGTGATCCACACCTTCAATTTTCACCGAGGCAATTGCAAAACCTTCTAACGAAGATAATAAAATTCTTCTTAAAGCATTACCTATAGTAATGCCGTATCCGGGCTCAAGCGGACGAAATTCAAATTTACCGGAAAAATCATCCTGCTCAATCATTATAACCTTATCCGGTTTTATAAAATCTAAAATAGCCATAAAATTTGTATTATTTTACTATTTTGAATATAATTCTACTATTAACTGTTCTCTGATATTTTCAGGAATTTCATCGCGTTCCGGTAAATTCACGAATTTACCTGTCATTAAATTATCGTCCCACTCTATCCATGAGTATTTTGTATGAACACCTCTGGAAAGGGAATCTGTTATAACTTCTAATGATTTAGACTTCTCTCTTACCGCAATTATGTCGCCGGGAGCAACTTGGTATGAGGGAATATTAACCACGTTACCGTTTACTACAATGTGTCTGTGCGAGACTAACTGTCGTGCGGCAGCTCTTGTGGGAGCGATTCCCATCCTGTAAACAACATTATCTAATCTTGATTCTAAAAGTTGGAGAAAAACTTCACCTGTAATACCTTTTATGGCATCGGCTTTTTTAAATGTATTATAAAATTGTTTTTCCAACAACCCGTAAGTATAACGTGCTTTTTGTTTTTCTTTCAGCTGAATTCCGTATTCCGAAACTTTTCTTCTTCTGCTGTTTCCGTGCTGACCCGGAGGATAATTTTTCTTTTCGAAAATTTTATCCGGACCGTAAATCGGAGAGCCGAGTTTTCTGGCTATTTTTGTTTTTGGACCTCTGTATCTTGCCATTATATTTTATCTTTTCAATATTATTAAACTTAAACTCTTCTTCTTTTAGGTGGTCTGCAGCCGTTGTGCGGCAACGGAGTAACATCTTGAATTTCGGTAACCAAAATACCTGCAGCATGTATTGCTCTTATAGCAGCTTCTCTTCCGTTACCAGGTCCTTTAACAAAAACTTTAACTCTTCTGAGACCTAATTCGTGCGCTACTTTTGCACATTCTGCCGCTGCTACTTGTGCAGCATAGGGAGTGTTTTTTTTAGAACCTCTAAATCCCATTTTTCCGGCAGAAGACCATGAAATCACTTGCCCTGTTGCATTTGACAAGGTAATAATGATATTATTGAAAGAGGAATGTATATGTGCTTGTCCTGCATCTTCAACAATAACTTTTCTTTTTTTTTGTCGGTTTTGAACTTTTCTTTGCCATATTATAATAAAAGAAATAATAAACTTATTAAATTAAAATACTCTTCTTATTTTACGTGTCCGAGCATTATTTTTTGTTTTTTGACCTCTTACCGGTAAACCGGTTCTGTGGCGAATGCCTCTGTAGCAACCGATATCACGAAGTCTTTTAATATTCATTTGTTTTTCTGAGCGTAACTCACCTTCTATTTTATAGTTATCAATGATGATATTACGAATTGTCCCTCTTTGCTCGTCTGTCCAATCCTGAACTCTGATATTTTTATCTACTTGAGCTTTTTCGAGTATCTTCTGTGCTGTTGTTTTTCCTATTCCGTAGATATAGGTCAATGCAATTTCTCCTCGTTTATTATCCGGTATGTCAACACCTGCAATTCTAGCCATAATTTAATCGATTTATTTTTTTAACCTTGTCTTTGTTTAAATTTAGGATTCTTTTTGTTGATTACATAAAGTCGTCCTTTTCTTCTGACGATTTTACAATCAGCACTTCTTTTCTTAACTGATGCTCTGATTTTCATTTTCTTAGTTTTTATATCTGTATTTTATTCTTCCTTTAGTCAAATCGTAAGGAGACATTTCAACCTTTACTTTATCGCCGGGTAATATTCTGATATAGTGCATTCTCATTTTTCCGGCAATGTGTGCAGTAATTATATGCCCGTTCTCAAGTTCTACTCTGAACATTGCGTTTGAAAGAGCTTCTTTTACAACACCGTCTTGTTCTATTGAAGGTTGTTTTGCCATATTCTAAAATAATTTACATTGATATTTGTGATGCACTGCCTGACCTGCCGGTAATTCTTCCTGACTTTGTCAAGCCGTCGTAATGTCTCATTAATAAATGACTTTCTATATGTTGTAATGTGTCTAATACTACTCCGACCAAAATTAACAATGATGTTCCTCCGAAAAAATATGCAAACTGATTATTTACTCCGCTTAACATAGCAAATACAGGCATAATAGCGATTAATGCTAAAAATATTGACCCGGGCAAAGTAATTCTTGACATTATCTCGTCTAAATGCTCTACCGTTTTCTTGCCTGGTTTTACGCCGGGAATAAATCCTCCGTTTTTCTTCATATCTTCTGCCATTTGCGTAGGATTAACAGTAATTGCGGTATAAAAGTAAGTAAAGACAATAACTAAAATACCGTAAGTAAAGTTGTACCAAAATCCTGTTATATCAGAAAAAGCAGCACCTATTGCATTTGTAGTTTCGGAATCAAACCGTGTAAACATCATAGGTATGAACATTAATGCTTGTGCAAAAATAATCGGCATTACGCCTGCTGCATTAATTTTCAGAGGAATATATTGTCTTACACCTCCGTATTGTTTATTTCCCACTATTCTCTTAGCGTACTGAACAGGGACTCTTCTGACAGCTTGCACTAAAGCTATCGATGCAACAAAGACTAAAAATAATATAACCATCTCCACAATAAATGCAATCATACCGCCACCGCCGGAACCGAGTTTAGAAACCAATTCTGCGGCAAACGAATTCGGGAGCCTTGCTATAATTCCAATCATAATAAGCAATGATATTCCGTTTCCGATTCCTTTGTCCGTAATTTTTTCTCCGAGCCACATAACAAACATAGTTCCGGCAACCATCAGCACTATTGCAGAAATCCAAAATAAATCCTGACTGTGCATCATAAAAGCCTCTGCCGGCAGTTGATACTTTAAATTTGTTAAATACGCCGGAGCTTGAAAAGCTGTTATTACGACTGTTAAATATCTTGTTATTTGATTGATTTTCTTTCTTCCGCTTTCGCCTTCGCGTTGCAGCCTTTGAAAATACGGAACTGCCATACCCAGTAATTGTATAACAATTGAAGCAGAAATATACGGCATAATACCTAATGCAAATACCGAAGCATTTGCAAAAGCACCGCCTGAAAACATATTAATAAGTGCTATTATTCCGCCGGAACTGGCTTGTTTTTGAAATTCTGAAATTGCTAAAGGATCTACTCCGGGTAAAACAACATGTGCTCCTAATCTGTAAATCAAAATAAGACCCAATGTAGCCAGGATTTTATTTCTCAAATCCTCTATCGCTATGATATTCTTTATTGTCTGAATAAATTTTTTCATTAATTCTGAATTTTTTCAACGGTTCCGCCGGCTTTTTCAATGGCTTCGGCAGCAGATTTTGAAAATGCATGAGCTTTAACATCTACTTTTACGGTTAACTCACCGTTACCGAGAATCTTAACTAAATCATTTTTTTGAATAAATCCGGCATCTTTCAATGTTTGAACATCAATTATGTTCAATGATTTATCTTTAGCTAATTTATCAATAGTGTCAATGTTAATAGCTTTATATTCGACTCTGTTAATGTTTCTGAAACCGAATTTAGGCAGTCTTCTGTGGATAGGCATTTGTCCTCCTTCGAATCCGAATCTTCTTGAATATCCGGAACGTGATTTTTGTCCTTTATGACCTCGAGTTGCCGTACGTCCTTTACCTGAACCGATACCTCTTGCTATTCTTTTTTTCTTTTTTACCGAACCTTTTGCAGGTTTTAAATTACTTAAATCCATCGTTTTAAATTCTTCAGGTATTAATTATTTATTTTTTTCAACAGATACTAAATGACTTACTTTTCTAATCATCCCTTTAATTTGCTCTGTTTCTTCATATTCTGCAGAACTGTTTATTTTTCTTAGCCCCAGAGCAAGCAAAGTTGCTTTTTGTCTTTCTGTTGAGCCGATACTGCTTTTTATTTTTGTAACTTTTATTTTAGCCATTTTTCTAATTTCTATCCGTTAAAAACTTTATCAATCGGGATTCCTCTGTGCTGAGTTACCGTATATGCATCTCTCATACTCAAAAGAGCTTTCATTGTAGCTTTTACAAGGTTATGGGGGTTTGAAGATCCTTTTGATTTAGCTAATACGTCTTTTACTCCTGCACTTTCTAATACTGCACGCATAGCTCCGCCTGCTTTTACCCCTGTTCCGTGTGAAGCAGGTATCATTAAAACATCAGCTCCTCCGTATTTTGCAGTTTGTCTGTGAGGAATTGTTCCTTTCAAAACCGGTACTTTATGAAGATTTTTTTTAGCATCTTCTATACCTTTTTGGATTGCTGTAGCTACCTCTCCTGCTTTACCGAGACCGTATCCTACGATACCGTTTTCATCACCAACAACAACTATGGCAGCAAAACTAAAGGTTCTTCCTCCTTTTGTAACCTTAGTTACACGTTTTATTGCAACTAATCTGTCCTTTAATTCTAAATCTGTGTTTCTTACTTGTTTTTCTTTAATTTCTGACATGTTTTTTAAAATTTAAGTCCTTCTTTTCTTGCTGCATCTGCTAAAGCTTTAACTCTTCCGTGATATAAATAGCCGCCTCTGTCGAAAACTATTTTAGTAACATTTTTTTCTTTCGCTTTCTCTGCAATTTTCTTTCCGACAATTGCCGCTATTTCAGATTTTTTTGCTTTTTCGTTTACAGTAACATCTTTATCTGCCGAAGAAGCAGCTGCAATGGTTTTGGCACTTACATCGTCAATTAATTGAGCGTATATGTGTTTATTGCTTCTGAACACAGACATTCTCGGAACTTCTGACGTTCCTTTTATTCTTTTTCTGATACGTTTTCTTATACGTAATCTTCTTTCTCTTTTTGATAAAGCCATTTTAATTCTTTTTATAATAATTATTATTCTGCTGCTGCTTTTCCGACTTTCTTTCTTACATATTCGTCAACGTAACGTATTCCTTTTCCTTTATAAGGTTCGGGTTTACGGAAAGAACGTACTTTTGCAGCAACTTCACCTAACAATTGCTTATCAAAACTTTTTAAGGTTATGAATGCGTTTTGTCTTTTTTCTTGTTGCACTTCAACTTTTACCTCATCAGGTACCTGAAGTATAATAGGGTGTGAGTATCCTACGTTAAGTTCAAGCAGTTGCCCTGTTGCAGATGCTCTGTATCCTACTCCGATAACTTCCAGTTTCTTCTCAAACCCTTTGGATACTCCTTCAACCATATTATTTATCAAAACTCGTGATAAACCGTGGAATGATTTATGTTCTTTAGAGTCAGAAGGGCGAGTAAGGTTTATTACATTGCCTTCGAATTCTAATTTTATGTCTTTATGAATTTTTTGGGTTAATTCTCCGAGTTTACCTTTAACGGTAACAACATTATCATCAGAAACCTCAACTTTTACC
Source organism: uncultured Chlorobiota bacterium (assembly GCA_947311125.1). Classification (GTDB taxonomy): domain Bacteria; phylum Bacteroidota; class Bacteroidia; order Bacteroidales; family JAADGE01; genus JAADGE01. Next base: position 4,141 of record CAMZKI010000004.1, on the reverse strand, counting down.
CCATCCGGAATGGCTACCGGTAATTTACCTATTCGTGACATCGTATATTTTTATTTCGTTTTAGTTTTTTTAATAAACGTAACACAATACTTCTCCTCCGAGATTTTGCCTTGCCGCTTCTTTATTAGTCATTACTCCTTTAGAAGTTGATATTATTGCTATTCCTAATCCGTTAAGGACTCTGGGCATATCAACAGCTGAAGTATATTTTCGCAATCCCGGTTTACTTACGCGTTCTAATTTGTGTATTGCCGGCACTTTAGTTTTCGGATGATACTTAAGGGCTATTTTAATAATTCCTTGTTTATTATCATCTTCAAATTTATAACTTAATATATATCCTTGATCAAATAATAATTTTGTTATTTCTTTTTTCAAATTAGAAGCCGGAATTTCCACAACTTTATGTTTTGCCATAACGGCATTTCTAATTCGCGTAAGGTAATCTGCAACCGTATCTGTAATCATTACTAATATTTTTAAAATTTTACCAACTTGCTTTTTTAACTCCGGGAATTAATCCTTGCGAAGCCATTTCTCTGAACGTAATTCTGCTGATTCCGAATTGTCTCATATATCCTTTTGGTCTGCCTGTGATACTGCATCTGTTATGCAGCCTTACTTTAGACGAATTTTTAGGTAATTTCTGCAATCCTTCCCAATCGCCTTCAGCTTTAAGTTTTGCTCTTTTTTCTGCGTATTTCTCAACAAGTTTTTGTCTTTTTCTCTCACGAGCTTTCATTGATTCTTTAGCCATATTGTCTTATTTTTTAAAAGGAAATCCGAATTGTTTTAATAATGCATAACCTTCTTCGTCAGTTTTTGCAGTGGTAACAAAAGTTATATTCATACCAAGTATTTTATCTATTTTATCAAGTTCAATTTCGGGAAAAATGAATTGTTCTTCAATACCTAAGGTGTAGTTTCCTCTTCCGTCAAGTTTTCCGGGAATTCCCTTAAAATCTTTAATACGGGGGATTGCAACAACGAGCAATTTTTCCAAAAACTCATACATCCTGTCTTTTCTGAGTGTTACGGATACCCCGATAGGCATTCCTTCTCTTAATTTGAAATTAGATATATTGTTTTTTGCAAACCGCTGTACAGCCTTTTGCCCGGCAATCAGTGACAACTCTTCTTGTGCCGTATTTATTATTTTTTTATCGGCAACACCTTGTCCTATACCCTGATTTAAAACAATTTTTTCTAATCTGGGAACTTGCATTACGCTGGAATAATTAAATTCCTTTTGCAAAGCCGGAACGATTTCTTCGTTAAATTTTTTCTTTAATGTCGGAATTCTTTTTTCCATTATTTAATTTCTTGTTGGTTCTTAGATTTCTTTGAGTAACGCACCAATTTTCCGTTACTGTCAACTTTTCTGCCAATTCTTGTCGGCAATCCGGTTTCCGGACAAATTACGTTTAAATTTGAAATATGAACCGGTGCTTCTTCTTTTATTATTCCTCCTTCAGGATATTTTGCATTAGGTTTGGTGTGCTTTGAAATAATATTTATTCCTTCAACAATTGCTTTGTATTTCTCTCTGTCAACTTTCAGCACACGTCCTTTTTTTCCTTTATCGTTTCCGGAATTAACAAAAACGATGTCTCCTTTCTTAATATGTATTTTCTTTTGCATCAAACTAAAATTTTCAATTTATAAAACTTCCGGAGCCAATGAGATGATTTTCATATTGGTTTTTCTTAATTCTCTGGGAATAGGACCGAATACACGAGTTCCTCTCATTTCTCCCGCAGCATTTAAAAGGACAACTGCATTGTCGTCAAAACGAATATATGAACCGTCGGGTCTTCTTATTTCTTTTTTTGTTCTGACAACTACACCTTTAGTAACGGTGCCTTTTTTGATATCGCTTGCAGGAATTGCACTTTTAACAGTTACAACAACCTGATCTCCTATAGATGCGTATCTTTTTTTTGTTCCTCCCAGAACCCTTATTACCAATACTTCTTTTGCTCCGCTGTTATCAGCAACATTTAATCTGCTTTCTTGTTGTATCATAATTATTTAGCTCTTTCAATAATTTCAACTAATCTCCATCTTTTTCTTTTGCTCAAAGGTCTGGTTTCGGCAATTCTTACTACATCACCGATTTTGCATGTATCTTCCTCGTCGTGAGCGATGTATTTTTTGGTTTTAGTCAAAAACTTTCCGTAAATTCTGTGTTTGTATCTTGTTCTTACGGCAACAGTTATAGACTTTTGCATTTTATCACCGGTTACAATACCTGTTCTTTCTTTTCTTAAGTTCCTTTGTTCCATTTTAATTTTATCTTGATTAAGATTTAATTTCGTTTAATTCTCTTTTTCTTAACTCTGTTTTTAAACGAGCTATAAATCTTTTTGATTCTTTAATTTGATGCGGATTATCAAGATCTGAAATTTTATGATTCATTCTTAAAGTTACAAGATGCTCATATTCATGTTCTAATCTTTCTAAAAGCTCTTTATTTGATAATTCTTTTATCTCAGAATTTTTCATTTTTTCTTTATTTACAGGGTTTCGGTATAATCTCTTCTGATAATAAATTTAGTTTTAACCGGTAATTTTTGAGCTGCAAGTCTCATAGCTTCTCTTGCAACAGCCTCCGGCACACCGTCAGCTTCAAAAAGTATTCTTCCGGGTTGAACTCTTGCCACGAACAATTCCGGCTCTCCTTTTCCTTTCCCCATACGTACTTCTGCAGGTTTTTTCGTTATTGGCTTGTCCGGAAAAATACGAATCCAGATATTACCTTCACGTTTCATATATCTTGTTACAGCTTGACGTGCAGCTTCAATTTGTCTTCCCGTAATCCATTCAGTTTCAAGAGATTTTATGGCGAATGATCCAAAGGCAATTGTTGTGCCTCTATGAGCATTTCCTTTCATTCTCCCTTTTTGCTGTTTTCTGTATTTTGTTTTTCTTGGTTGTAACATCTTAAAAAACTTTTCTGTTAATTTCTTTTTCTTCTCTTATTAGCTCCGAAATGTTGAGGTCTTTTTTTAGACTGTTTGCTGAAATTAGGAGTAAGGTCTTGCTTTCCGAATTTTTCGCCTCTGCAAATCCAGACTTTAACACCTATCAAGCCAACTTTTGTGAGAGCTTCAGCCTGATGATAGTCTATATCAGCTCTCAAAGTGTGCAACGGAGTTCTGCCTTCTTTATACATCTCATTACGTGCCATTTCTGCACCGTTCAATCTTCCTGAAACCATTACTTTAACACCCTCTGCCCCCATTCTCATTGTAGATGAGATTGCCATTCTTACGGCTCTTCTGTATGCTATATTACCTTCTATTTGTTTTGCAATATTTTCTGCTACGATAACAGCATCCAATTCAGGTTTTTTGATTTCAAATATATTAATTTGAATATCTTTTCCTCCTGTTATTTTTCTCAACTCTTCTTTAAGTTTATCAACTTCTTGTCCGCCTTTACCTATAATGATTCCGGGTCTTGACGTTGTAATAGTAACAGTTATGAGTTTCAGGGTTCTTTCGATAATTATTCTCGAAACACCTGCTTTTGAAAGCCTTGTTTTCAAATATTTACGTATTTCGCTGTCTCCTTTAATTTTTTCGGCATATTTGTTACCGCCGTACCAATTAGAATCCCAACCTCTGATTATTCCCAGTCTGTTACTTATCGGATTTATTTTTTGTCCCATTATTTATTTTCTTTACTGTCAATATATAAAGTAACGTGATTTGAACGTTTTCTTATTCTGTGAGCTCTTCCTTGCGGAGCCGGTTGATATCTTTTAAGCATTGAAGCAGAATCAACTCTTATTTCTTTTACATAAAGGTAATGTTCTTCAGGTTTTTGACCTTCATTTTTCATTTCCCAGTTTGCAATTGCCGATTTAAGTAATTTTTCTAATCTTCCGGAGGCTTCTTTAGGATTATATTTTAGTATATCAAGAGCTTTAAGTACTTCTTCGCCTCTTATTAAATCGGCGACCATTCTCATTTTTCGAGGAGAGGTCGGACAACCTTTAAGAACGGCAAAGTATTGTGTTTTTTTCGCCTCGAAAAATGAGAATGGTCGCCGATTTAATAAGAGGCGAAGAAGTACTTAAAGCTCTTGATATACTAAAATATAATCCTAAAGAAGCCTCCGGAAGATTAGAAAAATT
>CAMZKI010000003.1 GCA_947311125.1 uncultured Chlorobiota bacterium | reverse complement strand
TCCCAAAATAAGGAACATAAATAAGGGTATTAACGGTATTAAAACTGTATAAGTTAAATCCATTTTTATGTTCCTTATTTTGGGACTTAACTATAAAAGGATAAAAGAACCTGTTTCAGGATATTTGGGAACACTGGGGCTGCTTACAACCGCACTCATATCCTTTTATACGGCATATAAATATTTTTTCGATTACGGAAAAGTTGACGGAGTATATCAAAAAATTTATGCGTATAATACGGTTTGGATAAATTTTACGGAAACTCTTCATATTGATATGGGTATACTTCTGGACCCGATATCTGCCGTAATGCTGATAGTAGTTCCTTTAATTTCTCTTATGGTGCACTTCTACAGCATCGGATATATGAAAAAAGAACCCGGGTTTACCAGATTTTATGCCTACCTCTCATTATTTACTTTCTCTATGCTGGGTTTGGTATTATCAACAAACCTTTTCCAAATATACATTTTTTGGGAAATGGTGGGTGTTTCATCATATTTGTTGATAGGTTACTATTTTGAAAAACCGTCGGCTGTTTTAGCGGCAAAGAAAGCTTTTATTGTAACACGTTTTGCCGACTTCTTTTTCCTTGTAGGTATTTTAGCCGTATCTTATTTTGCAGAAACATTTGACTTTAAAATACTCAGCAATTTGGATTTTATCAATACCCTTAAAGTTCAATCCGGTATTTTTATGGGATTATCCGTAATGACGTGGGCTTTAATTTTAATATTCATAGGAGGTGCCGGAAAGTCGGCAATGTTCCCTCTGCACATTTGGTTACCTGATGCTATGGAAGGCCCTACACCGGTTTCTGCATTGATTCATGCAGCAACTATGGTCGTTGCCGGAGTATTTCTTGTTGCCAGAATGTTCCCTATGTTTTATTTCTTCGATGACGGATTTGCATTGCATGTCGTTGCATGGGTAGGTGCATTTACAACACTTTTTGCGGCGATTATTGCTATTACGCAAAATGACATAAAGCGTGTTTTAGCATTTTCTACTATGTCGCAAATAGGATATATGATGTTGGCTCTCGGGGTATCAGGTTACGGAGGACATGAAGGCGTAGGTTTCACGGCTGCTATGTTCCACCTGTTTACACACGCTATGTTTAAGGCACTTCTTTTCTTGGGTGCAGGAGCTATAATTCATGCCGTTCACAGCAATTATATGCAGGATATGGGCGGTTTAAGAAAGTATATGCCTGTTACTAACATAACATTTTTGATTGCGGCATTAGCAATATCAGGCATTCCGCCTTTAGCAGGATTTTTCAGTAAAGACGAGATTCTTTTGGCAGCTTTTGAGCATAATATGCCTGTATTTATAATAGGATTTATAGTTGCGGGAATGACGGCATTTTATATGTTCAGACTTTATTTCAGAATATTTTGGTGGAATAATCCGGATTATAAACATAAACCGCACGAAGCTCCTTTATCAATGACATTACCTCTTATCATTTTAGCAGTGATGACTATAGGTTCGGGTTTTATTCCGTTTAGTGAAATTGTTTCTCCGGATAATACTCCTTTTCATTCTCACATAGACTGGAATATTGCAGGTGCATCAATAGGTATAGGTGTTATGGGAATACTTCTTGCCGTTCTGTTCTACAAAAAAGAAAATGATTTGGCAACACGATTTGTTTACGCTTTCGGGAGAGTTCATAAATGGACATTTAATAAATTTTATATTGATGAAATCTACTTTTTTATAACTAAAACTATAATTTTCAAATACATATCGGCACCTTTTGCTTGGTTTGACAGGCATATTGTTGACGGAACAATGAACGGAATAGGTAACGGAACTGTTTGGATAAGTTCTAAACTAAAGGGATTACAGTCAGGAAGAGTTCAGGATTATGCTATGTTTTTTATTTCCGGTGTGTTAATGTTGATTATGGTTGTTTGGTTATTTTTAAATTAAAACTGATAAAGAATTTACAATGGATATTTTAACATTATTTGTAATAGTCCCGGTTCTGACGGTTGCGGCATTGGTATTTGCAAAAGGAATAAAACAATACAGAGTTGTTGCTTTGGTTGGTTTTATAATCCAAACCCTAATGTCTTTCAACCTCATTTATCAATATTTGCAGGAAAGAGCATCCGGAAATACGGATATAATGGTTTTTACTAAAGACGTTATGTGGTTTGCTCCGCTTAACATTCATTATGCAATAGGTGTTGACGGAATTTCCGTATTAATGATACTTCTTACCTCTATTATTGTACTTACGGGAGTTTTTATATCTTGGAAAGTTGATGATTTGCCTAAGGAGTTTTTTATATCGCTAATAGTTTTAGCATCCGGAGTTTTCGGATTCTTTATATCAGTTGATTTATTTACGATGTTTGTTTTTTATGAAATAGCTGTAATTCCGATGTATTTACTGATAGGTATCTGGGGCAGCGGACCGAGAGAGTATGCGGCTATGAAACTTACATTAATGCTTATGGGTGCGTCTGCTTTGCTTTTGGTAGGAATCTTAGGAGTTTATTTTAATTCAAATGCTGACGGCGGAGCACTTACTTTTAATATTTTTGAAATAGCCAATGTTAATATTCCCGAATCGGCTCAAAAATTATTCTTTCCGTTTCTTTTCATAGGTTTTGCAGTTATAGGAGCGCTATTCCCGTTTCATACTTGGTCTCCTGACGGTCATGCTTCTGCACCTACGGCTGTTTCAATGCTTCATGCGGGCGTATTAATGAAACTCGGCGGATACGGTATTTTCAGAGTCGCAATGTATGTTATGCCGGCAGGAGCGCATTATTGGGCTAATTTCTTCATAGTCCTTGCGGTAATAGGAGTTTTATACGGGGCTTTAGCTGCAATAAAACAAAAAGATTTAAAATACATAAACGCTTACTCTTCTGTCAGTCATTTAGGATTAGTGTTATTAGCATTATTAATGATGAATAAAATTGCATGGAAAGGAGCAATGTTACAGTCGTTATCTCACGGATTTATTACGGCACTTTTCTTTGCAATGATAGGTATTATTTACGGAAGAACACATACAAGAATTGTTACTAAAATGAGCGGCTTATTAAATGTAATTCCTGTTGCAGGTGCAATTTATGTTATTGCGGGGATGGCAAATCTCGGCTTACCGGGCTTTTCAGGTTTTGTTGCAGAAATGAATATTTTTGTAGGAGCATTTCAGCATGCCGATACATTTCACCGAGTAATTACAATACTTGCTGTTTCGTCTATTGTTGTAACTGCAGTTTACATTCTGCGTGTCGTAGGTATGATGCTTATGGGACCGACAACACCGGAATTTAAAAACCTTCCGAGAATTACTTGGTATGAAAAAGCAGGAACTTTTATTCTTGTACTGTTTATAACTTTAATCGGTATATTACCTTTTTGGTGGGGAGGTATTATTTCTGACAGTATAACTCCTTTTATAGAAAAATTACTTTAAAACAATATAAATCTTTTTAAGATATGAATTTAGACAGTATGTTGTTAATGAGACACGAATTAGTATTGACGATTGTCATATTAATTTTGATTTTAACAGATATTTTTGTTCCCGATAAAAATAAAAAATCTGTTAACTATATTGCGATAGGATTATTTGCAATTCATACGATAATAGGATTTATCCCTTTAAAATCCGGTATGCTTTTCGGCGGAATGTTTGTTACAAACCCGTTAGTTTACGGCTTTAAAAATATTTTAAATGTCGGAGTACTGCTAATTTTGCTTTTAGCTGTTTCCTGGATTAATAAAAAAAGTCTGAAACACGGAAAAACAGGAGAATTTTATGCTTTGATTTTCGCTTCTCTGCTGGGAATGTTTTTTATGATATCATCTCGAAATTTCCTTATGCTTTATATATCCCTGGAACTTTCAACTTTACCGGTTGCTGCTCTGGCAGCTTACGATATTTATAACAGAAAATCATCGGAGGCAGGTATAAAATTAATACTCTCGGCAGCATTATCTTCCGGCATATTTTTATTCGGAATATCGTTTTTATATGCCGACGGAGGTAGCTTATATTTTTCGGAATTAGCCGAAAATATAGGGCATTCTTATCTCTCTGTTGCAGGATTAGTAATGTTTTTTGCAGGTTTAGCTTTTAAAATATCTCTGGTTCCGTTTCATTTTTGGACTGCAGACGTTTATGAAGGTGCCCCGACACCTGTCTCAAACTATCTGTCCGTTATATCAAAAGCATCTGCAGTTTTCATTTTAATGGTAACATTATTTGTAACGCTAAGAGAATTAATTGACATATGGATACCGATGCTTTACGGAATTTCAATACTTACAATGTTTATCGGAAACTTTTTTGCATTGCGACAACAAAATCTTAAAAGATTTTTGGCTTTTTCATCCGTTGCACAAGCCGGTTTTATAATGATGGGTATGTTATCTGCTGATAATTTAGCTGTTTCAACCGTAATCTATTTTATGGCAATTTATATCTTTTCTAATATCGGAGCTTTTGGAGTTGTTCAAGTTGTTTCACTCGCAAGCGGCAAGGAAAATATTAACGATTATAACGGTCTTTACAGAACAAACCCTATGTTGAGTCTTACAATGATGATTGCATTATTTTCATTAGCCGGAATACCGCCTATTGCAGGGTTCTTCGGAAAATTTTTCTTATATACAGCTGCTGCAAGTAAAGGATATTATATGCTTGTATTCATTGCCGTAGTAAATGTTACAATTTCTTTGTACTATTATTTGTTGGTAGTGCGTGCTGCTTTTCTTCGCAGAAGCGAAAACCCGATACCCTATTTTAAAAGTGATTTTTTGACAAGAACAGGATTAATTATTGTTGTTATTGCATTGTTCTTTTTAGGTCTTTACAGTCCGTTTTATGACTATATTAATTCTGTAGCTAACATTTTAAATATTTAGATTATGAGTATGCCGATTAAACACGAGTTCGGAAAAGTTGGAGATACTTTAGTAACTTTTGTTGAAAAAGGAGTTACTGAAGACAGAATGAATTTTCTGAGAAAATTATTGGAACATAACGGATTTGAAGTTATTACGGAAAATGTTCAGCCTAAAACAGATGACGGACAAATAACTTATAATATAGCTGTTACTGATTTGATTTTCAATCCGGTAATTTGGGTTTACGACAGAAAACTTAAGACTTTAGACGATAAAATAGTAAATGAAGATTACTGGATGCAAAGAAATAATAACTTAAAGCCTCAATACTGGGAGCGGTAAATTCTATGATATAAAAAAAGAGTTGTCCTTTTCCGAGAACAACTCTTTTTTTTTATACAAAGAAAGTTAGCGAATCCGCAATTTATTCCTCAAGCAGTTTTCTCATCTTCTTAAGAAGCAGTTTATAATTTGTGGGTTTTGTGGTATAATCATTCATCCCAACTTCAAAACAACGTTTTTTGACATCAGAAGATGCAGTAGCGGTAACAGCAATAATAGGAACGTGCGAGCCTGTGCCTATTTCTGCTTTTCTGATTTTTTCAGTGGTTTTAAAGCCGTCCATAAAAGGCATTCTTATATCCATTAAAATAATATCGACTTTTGTTTTAAAAAACTTATCCAGAGCCTCTTTCCCGTTTTCAGCAATTATTATTTTATTAACGTGTTTTTGGATATTGAGAGTCATTACTTTGCTGTTAATTATGTCATCTTCTACCAGCAAAATATTGGCATCCTTAAGTTTTACTTTTTTTGAAACATAATTTTTCGTCGTTTTTTTCCCTTCGGGTATTTTATGCTGAATATCTTCATTTGGCACAGTTTCTGAATTAAAGGTAAAGAACAAAGTAAAAAGGTTGTTATTTCTCAGTATATTAACACTTCCTCCGAGAGATTCCGAAATTTTTTTAATTATGTTTAAATCTTTAATATCTTCGAGAAACCTGTCTGTGTTAATATTTTGAGGGAATATAAGATTATCGTATTTACCTGAAATTTTAATGATAACACTATTTTCTTCCGATTTTTGTGAAACGATATCAAGTTTTAATATATTTTCATTTGAATAATTGAAGAAAAAGTCAACAGAAGATATAAGTAACTGCATAAAACTTATCCTGTCTCCGTAAACCTTATCAGGCACGTTATCTGAAAGGTACAGATTTAAGCGAAGTTTTGAATATTTATCTGTCAGAAACAACTCGCTTAGTCTGCTTATAATATTATTAATACTGTAAGATGTTTTTTTTCCTGTTATATACAGTACTGTTTCCTCGGTGTATTCTGAAATTTTATTAATTATTGCTGCTAAGTTACTTACCGACATTTCAATTTCCTCCAAAACATTTTCGTTAATTATGTCTCTTTGATGGTTTATAATACCGGCGATATTATTTAACGGTGTTCTTATTTCATAAGATAAAGAAGAAATAAATTTATCTTTTTGGAGGAGCTTATGTTTTGTTTCTATCAGCTCTTTTTCTCTTTCGTATATTGCCTGCCGCTTTAATCTTAAATAAAATTCTATAAATGCATATGTTCCGATATATGCAACCAAATATCTCATTATTATGTCATTGGAATAATTTGCCCAGAAACTTATATTATTCGGAGTGAAAAATATAATTAACTTAATTAACAGAAATGATAAAGACCAAATATTATAATTACGATACTTTTCTCTATAATAGTTTTATTAGGAGCAGGAAGTAAAACAGGGATTATGTGGGGTATTACTTTTCCTGTTATAGTTGCATTTACAGCAAAGTATCGTAATTATAATATTTGG
>CAMZKI010000002.1 GCA_947311125.1 uncultured Chlorobiota bacterium | reverse complement strand
TAAATGCTCTTAATTTTGCGTCATCGTTTTTGTCAAATTTTAAATCCGATATATCATATTTACAAAAAATATAATCCGGTAAATCATTTATAATACCGTCAACTTTTGTATTTATTTGGCTGTAAGTATTTCTGATAAGCTCAAATAAATACAAAAGTTGACGGTATTATAAATGATTTACCGGATTATATTTTTTGTAAATATGATATATCGGATTTAAAATTTGACAAAAACGATGACGCAAAATTAAGAGCATTTAAAAACAGGAACAGACTTAAAATAAAAATTAATAAAAAGCCGGTTGATTATAAAATAAAATACAAAGAAATAGTTAAACAATATATTCCTTACGAAATTATTGAAGCATATAATGAAACCGGTAAGAAAACAGGAATGGTTCACATACAATTTATAGTTGAACTTCAGAAACTTATAAAAAATACAAGAGCCGGAATCTTAAAACTTCAGGCTTTCCGTAAAGAAGGTAAATTAGATGAAAATATTGTAAAAAATGAAATTGAAAAGATTAAAAATGAACTTGACTTTATTAATAAAATAAAAAAAGATGCCGTAAAATCAATTTTTGCTTTTGTTCACAGTAAAAATATTGCGATAATAAATAAGATAAGCCGACAAATAAGTGAGGTACATCCGAACAGATTTATTAAAAAAATAAAAAGAAAGGAAGATGTTGAAAAGCTGAAAAATAAAATTTCAGAAATGCCGCAGTATTGGAAACGTAATGAACAGATACTTTTAAATGCCTGGAGTTTAGAACTTTTATTCCTTGAATTTGAAAGCAGAATGTATCGGATTATAGGAAAATCCGTTGTTTCAGCCGAAGAATTGATAAAGAATTCGGTAATTTCCAAGATTGATTACCTGAAATCAGAATTAGAAAATTTCTTAAACAAATTTAAAAAAGATAAAAATACAAAATTCAAAAAAACAGAATTACCTGAGATAACCGATAAAAAAGAGATTTCTTATCGTCTTAAAGAGTTGCTTGTATCCGGTTTTGAAAAATTCAGTTATTTAATTGACAGATTTCCTGAAAAAATAGAACTTTTCACTGAGGAAACCTTAAATTATATTACTGAAAGGCAATTTGAAGAGCTTGATACGCTTGAAGTATCGGTGCCGTCACTTTTGGATTTTGTAATACAAACTGAACTTAACGAACCGCTTACCGTAATGACGGATACATTGCCCGAAGAAATACATTCGACGGAACAAACAGTTCACAATGTCCTGAGCCTGATACAATTTACATTGTTTGATACTGACGGGAATGTTGTAGATAAAGACAAAAATACTCCCGAGCAGGTAGTAAACTTTATATCAAAGCAAATTGAAAAATTAGAAGAAACAAAAAAAGAAGCCGAGAACGAAATAGTTAATATTCACAGGAGGGTAAATGAAAGACTTAGTGAAGTTTCAAATCATTTGAATGTCTATTTGCTTATTAAAAATGCGGGCGACACTAAAAGTTTTGCAAAAGAAAACAGAAAAAAAGAACATAAACAACGACCGAAAATAAAATTTACCGGCATAACAAATATAAAAAAGAAAATAAACGAGCTTAAGCAAAAAACAGTAAAAACGATAAAAAATAAAGAAAATGACGACGGCACAAAAACAGTTTCAAAAGTTAAAAGAACTCTTGACTTAGTGTTGAAATTATCTCCCGACAAGGAAATTTCAGACAAAATACCGTATTATTACAAACAGCTCTTTTTAAGAAAAGAAAATTTCAATAACGATTTTTTTGTTAACAGAAAAAATGAAATTGAGCAGCTTTCAGAAACCTTGAAACGCTACGAAGCAGGATATAAAGGAGGAATATTAATAACAGGAGAACCGTTTTCGGGAAAAACGTTTTTATCTTATTATTTTGCCGGAAAATATCTTAAAAACAGGCACCTGTATGTTGTTAAACCTCCGATAGAAGGCTCTGTATCAGTAAGAAAATTTGACAGTGTCGTTGATAATGCCATTCATATAAACGGGTTTTCATTCCGGAAATTTGACAAGCTGGAACCGGGCAGTATTATTTTATTCGATGCCTTTGAACTGTGGTGGCAAAATACCGAAAGCGGAAATATTATTGCCGAAAAACTCAAAAAAATAATTCAGGAGCACGGCAAAAAACATATATTTATAGTAAACATTAATTTTTATGCCCTGAAAATACTAAACGAAAAAATTGATTTTGAAAACTATTTTTTGGATATTATTAATTGTATGCCGTTTAGTGCTGCGGATATAGGGCAGGCAATAATTAAAAGACATACGGCGGGCGGAATATCTTATGTTTTTAATGATAAACATCAAAGCAGAATAAAACCCGGCGAAATAGAAAAACTGTTTTATGATTATGCCGAAGCTTCAAAAGGGAATATTGGTGTGGCTGTAAACTCTTGGGTTGCAAATATATATGATTACTCGGAAGGCAGTATATATATAAAATCTCCCGTTGTTAAATACTCATCACTTTCTTATTTCAGTAATACGGCTGATGAAATTTTATATCAGTTCTTTTTGCATCGCCGATTAACGGAAAAACGACTGGAAGAGCTTATGAAAAGTGAAAATACGGATGCCGAAATTTATGATAATCTGGCTTTTCTTTTACGTTCGGGGATTGTTGTTGAAATTGTGAAGGGTGTTTTTGAAATTAACGGTTTTACTTACACTTTCATTAAAAAACATTTGGAAGAAAGCGGGAAAATATGACATACATCTAAAACAGTCTTTTTATTAAATCCGGCCGGTTCATTTTAAGTAACTTATTCTTAATTTTTTGGCGGTATTCTTTTTTATGCCAAAAGAAAAACATACGTTGTGTAAGTTTTTGTTCTTTACTTTGCGGCGTATAAACTTTTTTAAGCGTATAAGGATGATAACCGGAATAATAAATAACAGCGGCAACAGTCATAGGTGTAGGCGTTAAATCCTGAACCTGCTCAAGTTTAAAATCCAGTTTTTTTGTTTTTACGGCAAGTTCCGCCATATCTTCGTCTCTGCTTCCGGGGTGGCTTGAAATAAAATAAGGAATAATCTGCTGTTTCATATTTTCCTTATTATTTATTTCATCAAAATATTTTTTAAACTTACGGAATAAATCGAAAGAAGGTTTTCTCATAATTTTCAGAACATTACTCTCGGTATGTTCAGGAGCAACTTTTAACCTTCCCGATACGTGATATTTTATAAGTTCTTTTGCATATCTGTCTTTATCTCCGGTTATTTTTCCGTTTTTGTCGAAAAGTAAATCGTAACGTATTCCGCTGCCTGTAAAAGCGTGTTTTATTTTAGGATGTTTTCTTGCCTTTATATAAATTTCCGTCAGAGGGTTATGGTCTGTATTAAGATTAAAACAAATATCCGGATATATGCAGGAAGGACGCTTACATTTTTCGCAAATTGACAAATCATAACCTTGCATTTTATACATATTTGCCGACGGACCTCCCAAATCTGTTATTGTTCCCTTAAAATCGGGCATATCTGCTATTTCATCAATCTCTTTTAATATTGATTTTGCCGAGCGGCTTATTACGAATTTGCCCTGATGTGCCGATATTGTGCAAAAACTGCATCCTCCGAAACATCCTCTGTGCATATTTACCGAAAATTTAATCATTTCATAAGCAGGTATTTTTCCTTTGTTTTTATATTTGGGATGCGGCAGGCGAGTGTAAGGAAGGTTGTAAAAACTGTCAATTTCGCTTTCTTTTGTGTGCGAATGAGGCGGGTTTACTATAAGGTATTTATTTTTTGTTTTTTGAATGAGATATTTTGCATATATTTGATTAGATTGAGTTTCGATGTGTTTAAAATTTTCGGCAAATTTCTTTTTGTCTTTTAGGCAATCTTCGTAAGAATATAAATTTATAAATTGTTTTTTATCTTTAAAGTTCGGAAAACTGTCTGACAAATACGCTGTTTGAGCTATATTTGTCATATTCTTTATCGGCACACCTTTGTCCGCAAGTTTTGCTATTTGAGTTATTGATTTTTCACCGTTACCGTAAACCAATAAATCGGCTCCGCTTTCTGTTAAAATCGAAGGTTTTAGTTTATCCTGCCAATAATCGTAATGAGTAAAACGCCTTAAAGATGCTTCTATACCGCCGATAATTACCGGAGTTTCGGGATACAGTTTTTTCAGAATACGAGTGTAAACCGTAACGGCATAATCCGGTCTGAAACCGGGCTTGCCTCCGGGCGTGTATGCATCGTCCGAGCGGCGACGTTTGTTGGCGGTATAATGGTTTACCATACTGTCCATATTGCCGGATGTAACGGCAAAAAACAGGCGAGGTTTTCCTGATTTTTTAAAGTCTCGCAGGTCGTCACGCCAATTCGGCTGAGGGATAACGGCAACTCTTAACCCTGCATTCTGCAAAACTCTGCCTATTACGGCAGCACCGAATGCCGGGTGGTCAATGAAAGCATCGCCGGTGAATAAGATAACGTCGATTTCGCTCCAGCCGAGGGCTTTTATTTCTTTTATGCTTGCAGGCAGCCGGTCGGTTATTTTGTATTTTTTTTCCAATAATGATAATTTAAGATGCAAAGGTATTATTTTTAAGGAAAATTATTTTTTCCCTGTCCATTTTAGTCCGCTGTAAATTAATGCACCTCCTGCAAGAAAAAAAACAAAATTCTGAATTACGGTATTGCTTGTAATTTTATTTTCTGAAAATATTGCAAGAAAACCGGCAATAATGAGGATAATTCCTCCTGTTGCCATAAAAAACCTGTATATTTTTTGTTTGTTTCCGGATTTGCTCATAGCTGAGTTTACATAATCATAAGGTCGTCTTTTTTTACCCATGCTTTTCTGCCGTCGGTAAGTTTTATTTCATACCAGTTGCCGCTTTTTGTTTCAATTTCGGCTTTGTATCCTTCGTAAATTTTAAATAAATCGGAGGATGAATCGTCCGGCGAGCTCTTTGCATTTATTTCGGGCTTAATTATTACGGCATTGTTGTGATTGTTTATTCTGTTGAGTTGATATTGCATAAAAATAAATGTGTTGATTGAAAAAAACAACATAAATATTGATGACAGAAAGCTTATTTTCTTTAGTCTTGAGCTTTCGGTTCTGAAATAATAATATGTAAATATCAGAAATACAGTAAATAAGAGCAAACTTACAATGCCCCAAAATTTATAAGACATTGAAAAAACTGCTTTCTTGAAAATTCTTACGGGAAATATTTTCGGAACTTCGGGAGGCAGATTTTTTACTCTTAGCTGTGCTAACTCAAGATTGTAGCTAATGTCATCATCGTTGGGGCGAAGGAGTTTTGCTTTTTCGTAATAATAAATTGCTTTTCCGGTAAGATTTAGCCGGTAGCATGTATTTGCCGCATTATAAAACAATTCCGGCGAAGAGTATCCTTCGGATATAAGTTCTTCGTAGTATTCTAAAGCATCTTCAAATTTATTTTGCGAATATAGTTTATTTGCCTGTTCAAATTTATTGTTTGAGGCAAACGTGAAGGTGTTTATAAGCAATAAAATTATTATGTATGTTATTTTTTTCATTGTTTTCGGCTTTTAATCTTATAACACTTTTTCGAGTTCGTTAATTACTTCTTCCGAATTTTTATAAATTATTTCCGGTGCCGTCTCTTCGCTTGCCGGGCTGTATTGTGCGTATCTGCAAATTTCAATCGTATTAAGAAGTTTTGAAATTAATTCTTTATTTATATTTCTGTCTGCCAATATTTTATTTATATTTTCGTTTGTGAGTTCTTCTGCATTTACTGAAAAATGCTTTAAAACATATGAAAGACAACAATAAAGATGCCTTTTGTAAAGAAATTATAAGCTCCCTTTGGGGATATTTATCTGATAAACTTTCAGTAAATGCAGAAGAACTCACAAACGAAAATATAAATAAAATATTGGCAGACAGAAATATAAATAAAGAAT
>CAMZKI010000001.1 GCA_947311125.1 uncultured Chlorobiota bacterium | reverse complement strand
AACTACGACACTTCTCGCGCGCAGACGCAATTCTCTTTAAAATTTATCAGAAAAAGGGCGAACAAAGATAATATTAACTTAGCTGATTCTGAGTCGATAATAAAAAAAATAACGTCTGCACACGAAAAATGTCGTAATAATATCAAAAAAGAACAAGGGAAAGTTTATGAATTAAAAAATATCGTTAATAAAATTATAGCCGATGTTTTTTTTGTTCCCTCTGAATATTGGTATGATGAATATAGGTATTTTGATGAAATAAAGAAGCATTATGAGAATAAAAAACTTGATATTACTATTATTGAAAAAACAGAAAATACTATTTCTCAATATTTTTATCAGATAGAATTATGCAAGTCTAAAATAGACTTTTTAGAATCGTTATTAACGAAATATGATGAGATGGAAAAAAAGATAAGGGAGAATATTAAAAAATCGTTAGAGTTGAAAAGGGAAGAGGAGAAGACAAATTTATTGAAAAAATATACAGATAAATTAAAATCATTTCGAGAATATAATGAAGATACGGCGGCTGTTTATGAAAAATCGGAACAATTAAAACAGTTAGATGTTCAAATTGCAGAAATAGAGGAAGACTTTAATGTAAAAAGAGAGGTTAAGGAGTATATGGATAAAATAACAAGTGACTTTTTTGATGAAAAAACAATTTTTGACAGTAAAGTTATAACAGAAGAAATGCGAAAATTGAAAAATAAAATAGATGCAAACGAAAAAACTAACTGAAAGAAAACTGCGAAAAATATACGGTTTCAAGCAAGACAGTAAAGGAATTATTGAAAGACTTCAAAATGAAGAAGCCGGCTGGAGTTCGCATATACAAAACACTAAAAAAACAATAATATCTGAAGCAAAGGATAAAAACAGAAATATATGTATGGTATTGGGCAGCGGTTGGTGCATAGACGTTCCTTTACGAGAACTTTCCGAGATGTTTGAAAAAATTATTTTGGTCGATTTGATACATCCGGAGTATATTTTACATCAAGCAAAAAAAAATAAAAAAATAAAAATTGTAAGTTTTGATATCTCCGGAGTGCTAAACAAGCTATATGAATATAAAAAGAATAGGATTAAAAACGTTAAACTTACAGATTTTCTGAGATTTAACGGAGTTGCAGGTCTCTTTGAAGAAATAATGCCTGATTATGTCATTTCTGTTAATTTATTAAGTCAGTTAGCTTATTTCCCATCACATTTTATAGAAAAACATAAGCTTGCAACCTTTGATGAGTCAGTTAAAATAAAGAACAAGATTGAAAAAACTCATTTGGAATCTTTGCCGAAAAATAAATCGGTGCTTATAACAGATTTTTACGAGTTTGAATACAACTTTAAAGGAGATAGAATAAAAGAACAAAAAAGACTGACAATAGGATTGCCCGGTGAAAAAATAAAAGAAGAATGGATATGGAACTTTGATATGTCAGGAAATTATCATACCGGAAATCCTGTTAAATTTAAAGTCGCTGCATTACAAGTTTAATTCGTCTTTTATAAATTGCATACAAAACAACGGCAGATAAAATAAAAGAAATAATAATAACCGGAACTATAAGCATTAAATCATTTGCTTCCAAATTATATCCTGCAACTTTTGCTATCGATTTTGATATATTTGTAAAACCGAGAATCATCGTAACCCATAAAACAATACTCATCATAACATTTGAAACCCATCCGTTAAGATAATTTTCTCCGATAATTTCCGGGTCGTTAACCACAAAAATAAGAAATACTGCTATGAGCGGTAAAATAAGACCGTTGAATGCCTGAGCAATAATAATCGCCGGAATAGGTTTTACATTCATAAATCCGAATACAAGCCCGGTTATAACGACACCGGCTATTACTAATTTAAAATACAATTTCTCCGGACGCCATTTTTCCTCATTATTTTTGTTTGAAAACAAACTTCTTGCTGTTATTGCAGAAGCTAAAGGCGAAGTTACCGCAGACGAAAAACCCGCCGCAAACATTCCGAACCCGAATACATAAACAGCATAAGTTCCTATGTTATTTTTCAGGAAATATTTTAACATTTCATAACCGTTATTATCAAAATCTAAATTTGCTATAAAATTTGCTTTACTTACATTATCCATTCCTGCCGTAACAGCATTTCCGACTCCCATTATTGACATAGAAATAACACCCCCCAAAATTATGGCAAAAGCAAGACCGAAACGCATTTCGTTAATTGTTTGTTTTTTATCCAAAGCTCCGGAACCAAGAAATAAATCGTAAGGAATAACGGTAGTTCCTACTAAACCCAAAACTAAAAGAGTAGAGCCTGTTCCTTCGGGAATTATCGGAACAACACTGCCTTTTAAAACCTCTCCCCAGTCGGGACTTAACGATAAAGACGTATAGAAAAAAGAGATACCCATAAGAAAAACTATAACACCCATTATTTTTGCAATGGTATGAACAGAATTCAAAGCAAATACAAGAGTCGCTAACAGCCCGATTCCTGCTACAAAAAAATAGTAAGGGATGTCAAAAATCAAAACAAGACCGGCAACGGCTCCCAATATATTTCCGGCTTCGTAAGCAGCACATCCTAAAACAATGGCAATTATTATTATGAATAAGATAAGAGTTCTGCTTGATTTGTTTTCAAATTTCTTTGAAATTGCTTCTCCCAAATTCATTTGGCTTCGTATAGTGAGACGTGCACTTGCTTCTTGTAAAAGAAGTGTGGCAAAAGTAGAAAAAACCAAAGCCCATAGTAGATGAAAATTATAATAAACTCCGGCTTTTGTAGCAGTAGTAACCGTTCCGGGTCCTATAAATGCTGCAGAAACAACCGACCAAAACAAAATACTTAATATCCTCTTTTTTAAAGTCATATTAAATTTAAAACGCAAATATATATTTTATTTGTTTAAATATTTACGAATATAAATTATTAAATCTTCGGGAGAAAAATTGTTTTTATCATTTTTTTTCAGAAATTTCTTAATTTCTTCAAGGGGAGTCGGTCTTTTTGTCCAGTCTCCGGATACTATCTTAACAGGCTCGTTTCGTCTCTTATAAACAAATGCCGCAGATTTATTTTTATCCGAAAAATCAAAAACATTGCCTCCGTCATTAATTTTCCATATAGGAGCAATATCTAAATCATAACTTTTCGGAAATTCTCCGGAAGTACTTTCCAGATGATCTATTCTTAACAAACTTGAAAAATCCATATAATACAATTCTCCTATTGTTGCAGTTTTCTTAACGGAAAAATCAATATATGCACTTCCGGTTTCCGATATCATTAACTGACCTTCGGTATAATATTTTCCTGCGTATAAATTACCGTCGGTATAATAACTTAATCTGCAATTTTTTCGTAATGTGCCGAAAACAAAAAGTTTAATAGGAAAATCAGAATTGTGTTTTGTCATTTTTAATGATTACTTTTGTTCTAATTTTTTGCAAGATAATATTTTTAAAAGTAATGAAGAAAAATATATGCGTATTTTGCTCATCAAGCAGTGCAGTCGAAAATGTTTATTTTGATGCTGCGGCAGAGGCAGGAAAAAAAATTACCGAAAACAACGATATTTTATTATTCGGCGGAGCTAATGTCGGATTAATGCGTAAATTGGCACTTGTCGTAAAAGAAAATATCATTGTTTTCGGTAATTTTTTTTCCTGCCTCTGCCGCAGCATCAAAATAAACATTTTCGACTGCACTGCTTGATGAGCAAAATACGCATATATTTTTCTTCATTACTTT